>JBILNA010000024.1:0-8572 GCA_044375255.1 Candidatus Planktophila sp. | reverse complement strand
TTGCCATTCCACCACAAGCCCTTAAGGGCGATGTTGTTTGCTTCTGTTCCTGATGCAGTAAAAATTACCTCAGATGCAAGGGATCCAACTTCACGGGCAATAGCTTCACGCGCATCTTCTAAAGATTTGCGGGTAGCACGTCCATGAGTATGCAGACTTGAAGGGTTACCAAGTTCTTGAAGTTGTGAAGTAATGGCCTTGAATGCAGCAGGCGACAATGGTGTCGTTGCTGCATGGTCTACATAGATTGAAGGCACGGGCCCAAGTCTATGACTTGTGGGCTTTAACGCCTTCCGTTGCCTTGGGCAGAACGGCAAACAAGTCCCCAACTACGCCGAAATCTGCGATTTCAAACAGCGGCGCTTCAGGGTCTTTATTGATTACAACGATCGTCTTACTTGTCTGCATTCCTGCACGATGCTGGATCGCACCTGAAATTCCACAAGCAACATAAAGCTGAGGGCTAACGGTTTTACCTGTTTGTCCCACCTGATATGAGTGTGGGTACCAGCCTGCATCAGTTGCGGCGCGTGATGCCCCAACTGCAGCTCCTAGTGAATCTGCAAATCCTTCGACCGCAGAGAAGTCTCCGTTTGTTCCACGACCACCCGATACAACAATGTTTGCTTCAGTTAATTCTGGACGTCCGCCCTGAACTGGAGGCTGTGTAGATGTAACAGTTGCCTTTTTGGATGAATCAGAAACCTGAAGTGACAAAGTTTCAACTGCAGGTGTTGCAGCTGCAACATTTGCATCAATTGAATTAGGGCGAACCGTAATGATTGGTGTTCCGTGCGAAACCTTGGAATGAACAGTTGTCGAACCACCAAAGACCAATTGAGTGGCAGTTACATCGGCGGAAACATCAACTGCATCAGTGATGATTCCTGAACCGCTCTTGATCGCAGTACGGGCCGCAACCTCTTTGCCAAAAGCATGAGATGCGATCAACACCGCAGCTGGTGATTGGGCAGCAATAATCTGGGCAAGAACATCTGCAACTGCGGCAACACCATTACTTACAAATGCATCGGATTCGACAACAATAATTTTAGACACAGGACCTTTGTTGATGTCAGCAGCCATTGCTGCACCTTTTCCTGCCGGGGCAAGAACAACCGCGGTTACTTCGCCAATACGCGCACCAGCTGTTGCTAATTCTGCATTGGTCTTCGTGGCTTTTGAACTTATAAAGTCAGCCAAAATCAATACATTGCTCATATCAACTTCTTTTCTGCTAGAAATGAAACCATTTGATCAGCCGCGTTGTCATCAGTTACTTTGATTCCAGCTGCGCGAGCCGGACGTGGGGAAGAATCTGCGACTAGAGACCAGGCTGAATCAACCGATACTCCGACTGCAGTCAAATCTTTGCTGTCAATTACCTTCTTCTTGGCAGCCATGATTCCCTTAAATGATGGATAACGTGGCTCATTAATCTTTTCAACGACAGAAATTACACATGGGAACTGTGCGTGCATTTCATCCACGCCTGCTTCGGTCACGCGGGTAATGGAAACCTTTTGTGCAGCTGGATCAACTTCGACCTTGGAAGCAAAAGTTAACTGAGCAGCGTTTAGTCGCTCGGCAAGCATTGCAGGCACAACACTCATGCGTGCATCCGTTGATTCTGTTCCGCAAAGAACAAGATCAAAGCCACCTTTTTCAATAACGGCAGCAAGTACAGCCGATGTTGCGAGCGCATCAGCACCAGCAAGTTTTGGATCGGTAATCAAGATTGCATCATTTGCGCCCATTGAAAGTGCTTTACGAACCGCCTCAGTTGCTCGCTCTGGTCCCATAGAAATAACAGTTACTGTGTTTGGGCCACCTTCTTCATTTCCGCCATGTGCCTCTGCAATGCGCAGCGCTTCTTCAACCGCGTATTCATCAAGATCATTAAGAACTGCATCTACATTTTCGCGGTCCAGAATTCCATTAACCATCTTCTTCTCAGCCCATGAATCTGGGACCTGCTTTACGCAAACGGCGATTTTCATACCCAAAGGTTACTGGTGAGTAACCATTATTTCCACATGGAGCCGAGATTTAACGCATGGTTCGCCGACTCGTTACCTCAACTTCTACTTTAAGTCTGAGAGCTGCCTCAATCTGCACACATGAAGCAATCACTCAGGGTTGTTGTTGTCACCGAGTCATTTCTGCCTCAGGTCAATGGGGTCACCAATTCAGTCCTTCGTGTTCTAGAACATCTCAGGTCCGAAGGGCATCAAGCACTTGTGATCGCCCCTGAAAGCTCGGGCGGAATTACTGAGTATGCAGGGTTTCGAGTTAAGCGGGTTCCTAGTGTCGAGATGATGGGTTTGCTGCCGGTGGGATTTCCGCAAAAAGCTATTGAGCCACTGATCGATGGATTTAATCCCGATGTTATTCATCTGGCGTCGCCTTTCTTCCTGGGTAATTACGCATCCAGAGTTGCTGAGCGACTAAACATTCCAACACTTTCTGTTTATCAAACTGACATCGCCGGGTTTGCACGCCACTATGGATTAACGATTGCACATGACTCATTAAAGAAGTGGGTTGCCAAGATTCATAGACGCACTACACGAACTTTGGCTCCTTCACAGTGGTCATGTGAAGATTTAAGAACTACTGGTGTGTCAAATGTTCACTTGTGGCCACGCGGAGTTGATTCGGAAAAATTCAATCCACAAAAGCGCGATATCAATTTAAGGTGTGAGCTTCTGGAAAATCGGCCAGATCGCAAACTTGTTGGGTATGTCGGTCGCTTAGCGAATGAAAAAAGAATTGATGATCTAGCAACTCTGGATGTACGAGATGACATTCAGTTAGTAATTGTCGGAGACGGACCCGCAAGAACGCGTCTTGAAAGAGTTTTAAAGAACGCCAAGTTTGTTGGTTACCAAAGTGGTGAAGATCTAGCCCGCCACTACGCTTCGTTAGATATCTTCATTCACACTGGAAAACATGAAACCTTCTGTCAAAGTGTTCAAGAAGCTCTCGCAAGTGGCGTACCTGTTATTGCTCCAAACTCTGGTGGCCCGACTGATCTTGTAAAGCATGGCTGGACTGGTTATTTGATTGATACCGAAAACTCACACAGTCTCAATCACGCAGTAAACAAAATCATTCAGCTGGCTGAACCTGCGCTTATGGGGGCTCGAGCTCGCGAATCTGTCATCGAACGTACATGGCTATCGGTCAATGCACAGTTGATTTCTCATTACCAAGAACTAGTGGCCCACAAGAGCCAAGAGGCGGGAGTAAAGGTCGCATGAAAATAGTTCACGTCGCTAATTTCTACGGGCCAAAGTCCGGCGGAATACGCACGACTTTGCACGAACTTGGCAAGGGTTACCGAGCACGAGGCCATGAATTTACATACATAGTGCCAGGCAATGGATTCTTTTGTGAAGAATCAGTTTACGGCAAGAAAATTACCGTGCCATCGATCGTTCTACCTTTTAGCGGTGGATACCGAATCATTCGTAACAACAAGGATGTAAAGAAACTTCTGATCACGCTCAAGCCAGATGCACTTGAGATCTCAGACCGTTTTACCTTGTCTGGTGTTGGGCTTTGGGCAAAGAAGCGAAACATTCATACCGTTGTATTTAGTCATGAAACCCTAACTGGACTCACAAAATCTATTTTTCGATTTAGTTTCAAAAAGTTTGTCAATTGGCATAATGCCCGTTTGGCTTCTAGATTTAATCATGTCATCGCAACAACGGCGTTTGCCTCCAAGGAATTTGAAGAAATTCACACAGCTAATTTAGTGAACATCCCGCTGGGTGTTGATCTTGAAACTTTTTCCCCTAAATTGCGAAACGCTCAACTGCGCCAGGACCTTCTGAAAGAGCAAGAAGTTTTAATTATCCACCTTGGTCGAATGTCACCAGAAAAGAATCCTCAGAACTCAATCTTGGCTCTGATTGAACTTCGTAAGCGTGGCGTGAATGCACGACTTGTCTATGTTGGCATGGGGCCAATGTTTGCAAAGTTAAAGCAAATGGCGGCCGGTCATCCAGTTACATTTTTAGGGTACATCGTCGATCGCAACAAATTGGCCGAGATAATGGCTAGTGCAGATGTTTCTATAGCACCCGGTCCAATTGAGACCTTCTGTTTAGCAGCTCTAGAGTCACTGGCTTCTGGAACTCCAGTAGTTGCATCAGCGACCAGCGCAGTTGGGGAATTTCTCATGTTAGATGCAAAGCTGCCTGTTGGAGCTGTTGCCGAAAACAAGCCTGAGGCATTTGCTGATGCCATCCAAAGAGTGCTGCTGCTAAAGGATGCGAATCCGGACTTTGGCCAAAATTGCCACCATCAGGCAGAGAATTTTCCCTGGAGCTCTACCTTGATGATGATGCTTCGACTACATGGTGCAGGTCATGAAGTTACCGCGCTTCGTAGAAATCTTCGGGCGGCTTAAATGGAGCGCGTAGTCACTTTCGCAGTTTTGGGTGATAGTGCGGCATCTGGGGTCGGAGATTCTGATGTAAACGGAGTTACTCGTGGATGGGCTTATTACTTAATCCAATCCTTTACCGAGCCAATTGTATTCTCAAATCTATCTCGCCCCGGTGCTCAATCAGCTGAAGTTTTGGAACATCAACTTCCCATTGCTCTTGAATTACAGCCAGATATTTGTGCCGTTATCGTTGGTGGAAACGATGCTTTGCGCAATGGATTTGATCCAGAGAAGTACCATCAGAATATGAGAAAAACTCTGTCTCAACTGCAGGAGTCTGGGGCACACATTCTTTTGCTTCAACTACATGACCCGACGAAGATCGTTAAGTTACCAAAACTTCTAGGCCAAATTTTGCTTCGAAGAATTAATGCTGTAAATCAAGCAATTGACAAACTTGCTCGAGAATTCGATGTTGAAGTTCTACGCACGCGGCGTATTTCTGGAATCTATGAGCGAAAAGTTTGGCACATTGATCGTATGCACCCAAGTAAGCATGGGCATCAATTAATGGCCACTCACTTTAGAGAGTTGCTGGTAAAGCGAAACTGGCAAATAGCACCCATTCAGATAGACGATATCAAAACTGCCTCGAAGGCCACATCGATCAAATGGATGTTAAGAAATGGTACGCCATGGTTTTTGAAACGGTCTGTGGACTTACTCCCGGCTGCACTATTTCTTATGGCCGCTGAAATTATCAAAATTGGCCTCAATCGCTTTTCCAAATCTGAAGCCAATGTTTATTATCCAGATTTTACTATTCAATCTGAACTAAAGTTGCAAGAAGTTTACGAAGAAAGAGTCTCGTAACTTCATAAAGCATCTGGCATAGGGCAAGATACCGACCATGCTTCCTGCAGATCCGCGAACCCTTGGCGCAACCGTCACAGATGGCGGAACCAACTTTGCAATCTGGAGCAACGCTGCCGATGCCGTTGAACTCTGCCTTTTCAACGAGGTCAATGGAAAGTTTGTAGAAACTCGCTACGCCATGTCACACCGCAACGGTCCCATCTGGCACGGCTACCTTGCTGGAGTTCGACCTGGACAACGTTATGGATACCGCGTGTATGGTCCTTGGATTCCTGAATACGGCATGCGCTTTAACGAAGCTAAACTGTTGCTCGACCCATACGCACATGTAATCGATGGTGAAGTTGTTTACTCACCAGAAATCTATAGCCACATTGCAGATGATGCCTTAGGTAATGGGGACTTAAAAGAAAAAGATTCGCGTGACAGTGCAGGAAAAGTTCCCTATTCAGTGGTAACCGACCACACGGTTCGGCAGATCAATCGCCCATTAGTTCCTTGGGCAAAAACAATTGTTTACGAAGCACATGTTAAAGGCCTGACGGCTTTGAATCATGAAATTCCTGAAAACGAACGAGGTAGCTACAAAGCGCTGGGCCACCCCAGCACCATTGCGCATCTAAAATCAATCGGCGTAACTGCGTTAGAACTGCTGCCAATTGCACAGTCAATTACCGAGCCCGCAATTTATAACCGTGGTCGCAAAAATCATTGGGGATACAACTCATTACTTTTTACGGCGCCCCACAAAGAGTACGCATCGACTGCAGACCCTATTTCTGAACTTCAGTGGTCGGTTGATCAATTGCACGCAGCAGGTATCGAAGTTATTTTAGATGTTGTCTACAACCACACAGCAGAAGGTGGAGTTGCTGGTCCAACCCTTTCATACAAAGGAATTGATGGTCATGCTTATTACCGCCAAGATTCAAATGGAAAGTATGTAGATGTAACAGGTTGCGGAAACACTTTTGCTGCCAGCAAGCCACATTCTGTGCGCCAAATTATTGATTCTCTGCGTTGGTGGATCGAAGTAATCGGCGTAGATGGTTTCCGCTTTGATCTCACCACCGCTTTGTACACAAGTGATAGCGCTTTTAATTCATCGTTGATGGCAGCAATTGGCGCTGATTCGGTCCTTCGAAACTTCAAAATGATTGCAGAACCGTGGGATGTCACACGATATTCATTAGGGGATTTCCCGCACCCATGGCGCGAATGGAATGACGCTTATCGCGACTCTGTTCGCCAATTCTGGCTGGGCGACTTAGCTCGTGGATATGGTGAGGGTGTTTCAGATATCGCTTCCAGTATTAGTGGTTCTAGCAATATTTTTCACTACCGCGGTCCAACTTCTTCAATCAACTTTGTTGCAGCCCATGACGGTTTCACGATCCATGACATGGTCACTTTTAACGAAAAGCATAATGAAGCTAACCTAGAAAACAACGCGGATGGAAATGACTCTAACCGATCCTGGAATGTTGGACATGAAGGCGAAAGTAGTGATCCGCGCATTCAAGTGATTCGTCATCGACTTAAGAAATCTTTACTTGCAACCTTGATGCTGTCATCAGGTGTTCCAATGCTCAATATGGGTGATGAGGTAAGCAGAACCCAGAATGGTTCCAATAACGCTTATTCACTTCCTTTAGATGACACACAGACCGGCGAAGCGTCATTTAATGGTGGTTGGGCGCTGCCATGGAATTTAACAGCTGAACAGCAAGACATTTTGAATACCGTTAAATCTCTTGCTCAAATTCGAGATACTTACCTGGCTGATGTCGCATCAGAGTTCTTTACAGGTGCCATCGACAAGGGAACAAATAGAAAAGACATTGCCTGGTTTTCATTGGGTGGAAATGAGATGAGCGATGATCATTGGCGAGATGAAGAAAAGCGCAGCATCACTGTTTTTGTCGAAGCTGATCCAAGTAAAGCGCTTCTGCTCATGCTGAATTCCTCTGGTGAGGAAACTACCTTTACTTTGCCAGACACCAGCTGGGGCGAAACCTTTAGATGTATTTTCGATGCATCCCAAAAGGTAGAAACATACGAACCAGTAATTGCCGCGCCATCGGCAAAGGTTCAAGTTCCAGCACACAGTGTTCTTGTGTGGTTAGTTTCAGGCCGCGTTTAACGCGGACCACAACAACTGATTAACTCTTAAAAGTAACTGAAACTGTTGCAGTGACGGTCTTTTCAATTGTTGATGTGTCGTATGCACCGTAATCAGCGGTCATTGTGGAATCTGGTGTTGTGATCTGAATTGGGCCAGCTTTTACATTAACTAGCGAACCAATATTTCCACCAACTGCCTTCGTTAGGGCTTCTGCACGAACTTTGGCGTCCTTCATCGCCTCTGCCATCAACTGTGGGCGAAGCTCTGGAAGATTTGAGATGTAGTACTGAGGTCCATAGTTATTGGCATTAATTCCGGTTGCAAGTAGTGAACCGATTCCTTGACTCAATTTTGCAACTAACTGCACATCAGTAGAACGTACTGTGACTTCACGAGTTGCGCGGTAGGAAAGAATTCGCCCAGTTGCATTTCCGTTGCTGTACTCCTCATTTGCAAAGGTAGCGACGGCACCAAGAGTTAATGCATCAGCAGGGATTCCACCTTTAGTTAAATACTGTGAAAGGGCTGCAACATCGGCGTCGACCTTATTTACCGCGGTCGCAACTGTTGGAGATGAAAGACTCACGTTAAGAACCCACACCGCGTTGTCTGCAGTTGCTGTTGTTTTTGCAGATCCAGTAACAGTAATTCCATCGCTGCTACGTGAAGCAAAACCTGAACCAACCTGCATTAATCCACCACCAATTGCAAGTGACATGATTACAGCAGCAACAATAATTGTTACCGCTTTGCGGCGTTCTACAGTGATGATTGGGCTTTCATTAAGTTGAGTCATGCCTATATCCTACGGCTAGATTGCGCGAAGGTGAGCGATCTCTTGAAGGTCAACACTCCTGTATCGATCCAGCTCTGATTCCCACGAACTTCCCAAAAGATTCGCGATTGCTTCTCGAATGCTCTCTTCATCTAAAGAGTTCTTAAGTGCAGTGCTCAGTTGGTTTTCAGTAAGGATGACCGCGCCTGTCTGATCTACAAGTGCGCGATGGATTCCTAACTCTGGGGTACATCTGAATAATTCGCCGCCGTTGTCAGTGTTTTCAATGATTTCAAAGTTTAAGTAGTGCCAGCTGCGTAATGAACTTGCCAATTCGGCAGCTGCACCTTGACGATCACGAAACTCGACTTGAGTTCGGTATGAACCTGGAATTAAT
>JBILNA010000023.1:0-8794 GCA_044375255.1 Candidatus Planktophila sp. | reverse complement strand
GTTGAAGCACCTGGTCTTGGTTGGCACTGGGGATCAGAAGCACACCACCCAGTTCTTCCGCGCGGAGAACGCGTAAATGTAGGAACTGTTGGAACTCTTGAAGAGATTTTGCTCGGACCTTCACATACATCAGATGGTTCTATGAACTTGTTTGGTGCACTTCGTCGCGCAATGGCGACCTGTGGCTATTCAGATGTTAAGGAGTTCCAGCGCGTAGAGGTTCTTATTCATCGTGGCTAATGTTCGCGGAGTACTGGTTGTTGATTTTGGCGCGCAGTATGCACAATTGATTGCACGGCGTGTTCGCGAAGCACATGTTTATTCAGAGATAGTCCCATCATCAATTACTGCTGCTGATGTTAAAGCCAAAAATCCTTCTGCAATTATTTTGTCAGGCGGACCTTCAAGTGTTTACGCCGATCACGCACCAAAAATTGATGCAGAGATTTTCACATTAGGTATTCCCGTCTTTGGAATTTGTTATGGATTCCAGGCGATGGCCGCAGCCCTTGGCGGAGTAGTTAGCCAAACAGGTAAGTCAGAGTTTGGCCGCACTGATACAACCGTTGTATCGACCTCCAAATTGTTTGCAGGATTGCCACCACAGCAAAAAGTGTGGATGTCCCACGGCGATGCTGTTTCACAGGCCCCTGCAGGGTTTTCCATTTGTGGCACCACCGCAGATACACCTATTGCTGCTTTTGAAAATGAATCAGGTTTATTGGCTGGAGTTCAATTCCATCCAGAAGTCCTGCACACTGAGTATGGCCAAACTATTTTGCGCAACTGGCTACTTGATATCGCACAGTGTGATGCAACCTGGACAACCTCAAATATCGCTGAGACAGAGATTGCAAAAGCTAAAGCAGTAATTGGTGGCAAGAAGGTAATTTGTGGTTTGTCTGGAGGAGTTGATTCAGCTGTAGCCGCGGCAATTATTCAAAAAGCGGTTGGAAATCAATTGACCTGCGTTTTCGTTGATCATGGCTTGCTACGAAAAGGTGAAGCCGAACAAGTAGAGCGCGATTTTGTAGCTTCGACTGGTGTTCAATTAGTTGTGGTCGATGCTAAAAAGCAGTTCTTGGATGCCCTGAAAGATGTAACCGATCCCGAAGACAAGCGAAAGATCATTGGTCGTGAATTCATTCGCTCATTTGAATCAGCGGCTCGCGAAATTGCGTCAGAATCAGATGTTGAATTCCTAGTACAGGGAACTTTGTACCCAGATGTGGTCGAATCAGGGGGAGGAACCGGGACAGCAAACATTAAGTCACATCACAATGTTGGTGGCTTGCCCGATGATCTTCAATTCACATTGGTAGAGCCACTTCGTAGATTGTTTAAAGATGAGGTTCGACAAGTTGGCCTTGAACTCGGGCTACCCGAAGAGATTGTTTGGCGTCAACCATTTCCTGGTCCTGGACTTGGAATTCGGATTGTTGGTTCAGTAACGCAAGAGCGTTTGGATTTGTTGCGCGAAGCTGATGCTATTGCGAGAGAAGAATTAAAGTCTGCTGGATTAGATCGACAGATCTGGCAGTGCCCAGTTGTTCTTTTGGCTGATGTTCGAAGTGTTGGAGTGCAAGGAGATGGCCGCACATATGGCCACCCGATTGTTTTGCGCCCAGTTTCTTCTGAAGATGCTATGACCGCAGACTGGTCCCGAGTCCCGTACGAGGTACTTGAAAAGATTTCTACACGCATAACCAACGAGGTCCGGGGGGTCAATCGAGTTGTCCTTGATGTGACAAGTAAGCCACCTGCCACCATTGAATGGGAATAATTTAAGGGTTTTCACAGGTTTTCGATTTACCATTAGGTCCATGCCAGGGAGAGTTCAGATGAAGCAAGTAGTAATTGCGGTCCTTGCAACCTCCTTATTTCTTTCGCCCTCAGCTTTTGCTGAAGCAAATGGCAAGTCGGTTAAATCTGCCAAAGTTCCAGCAATTAAGTGTGCGACTACTAAAGCTGTAGGCCACAACCCTCCATCTGTTGCACCAGCCGAGAAAGTATTAAGGCGCATTCCACGAACATTTACTCTTGCAACAAATTGCGGAAACATCGTTATAACAACGGTTGGCGCAAAAGCCCCGATCACAATTACGCAGTTGGCTACGCTCGCACGAGGTGGTTACTTCAATGATTCTTTGTGTCATCGCTTAACGACAAAGGGTTTATATGTTTTGCAGTGTGGAGATCCAACCGCCACTGGTGGTGGGGGACCAAACTTCACTTATCGCGATGAGAACCTTCCTGCTGAAGGAATGTACAACTACCCAGCTGGAACAGTTGCCATGGCTAATTCAGGGCCTGGTGTAAATGGTGCGGGAACAAATGGAAGTCAGTTCTTCTTAGTTTTTGCCGATACAACTTTGGGTGCGAATTACACAATTTGGGGAACAATTACGCAAGGTTTATATATTGTGAAGGCGATTGCCAAAGCTGGTGTTAAAGGTGGTGGGGCAGATGGCACACCTAATCAGCCAATCTCAATTAAACGAGTAACAGTTTCAAACGGTTAAATCAATTAAGCAAAACTTAAGCAGTGTTAACAATCTTGAAAGCTTCAGCGATACGACCTTCTGGAAGTCCGCCCATACCTGCGTTGCGTTGACCCCATTCACGAACCATCGCCTCTAAATCCTTGTTGTGTGCGGTTTGCGATACATGCGCATGAAGCGCTGCCATCTTTAGGTCAAAAGTATCGGTGATGTCGACCCAATGATCAGGGTGTGCAAAGCCAGATACCCATACCTCTCTAACGCGCCAAGGCTGTAGACCCTCTTTTTCCAATAAATCCGTGAATGCAAATGGGTTTCGCGCATCAGGGTAAACCGCTTGAATCGTTGCTTCACCCGCTGCTAAGTGATCAGGATGGCTTGCACCGATTCGATCCCAATTGCGTTCAGGACTTTGGCAGACAATTCGATCTGGCTGCGAGATTCGAATCTGTCGAACAATGTCTTTACGAAGTTCAATAGTTGGTTCTAAATGTCCATCAACATAATTCAAAAAAGTAATGTCAGTGACACCAATTGCTGCACCTGCAGCTCGTTGCTCGCGCTGACGAATCGCTGGCATTTCTTCTTTAGTAAAACCTGACTCTTCGCCACCCTGATCGCCGTTTGTACAGAACACATAGGCCACTTCAATTCCCTTTTTTACCCATTGGGAAATAGTTCCCGATGCTCCAAAATCTGAATCGTCAGGGTGGGCGTTGACGACCAAAACTCGCTTGATCTCGGTATCTGCGATCGGTTCCATGCACCAAGCCTAATAGACTCGACCTCATGACTGAAATCGATCCACTCATTGAGGGACTTAACCCTCAACAAGCGGAGGCGGTTACTCATGCAGGCGGTCCACTCTTGGTTGTCGCAGGTGCTGGATCAGGAAAAACTCGAGTTTTAACTCGTCGCATCGCATATTTGATGTCGCGCCGAAATGTTGCTCCCTATCAAATCCTTGCAATCACTTTTACAAACAAAGCTGCAGGAGAAATGAAAGAGCGTGTGGCCGAACTTGTCGGGCCAATTGCAAAGTCCATGTGGGTTTCAACTTTCCATTCGGCCTGTGTTCGGATCCTGCGCCAAGAAGCAGTGCGACTTGGATATAGCAACTCATTTAGCATCTATGACTCTGCCGATTCAAATCGATTGATAACAATTGTGGCCAAAGAGTTAAATCTTGATCCCAAGCGATATCCGGCACGTCAGTTCCAGTCCATGATTTCTAATGCGAAAAATGAGTTATTGGGTCCACAGGATTATCTCAATGCAACCACTAATCAGTTTGAACAAGTAGTTGCTGATGTCTATGCGGTTTATCAGCAACGCCTGATGCGTGCTAATGCAATGGATTTTGATGATTTGATTTTAAAGACGGTAGAAGTTCTACAACGCTTTCCAGAAGCTAAGGCTCGTTTCAGATCACGCTTTCGACATGTTTTAGTCGATGAGTATCAAGATACAAACCATGCCCAATATATTCTGGTCAAGGAGCTTGTAGGCACTGAACTTGAGGGTCAACAGCCTGCAGAGTTATGCGTCGTAGGAGATGCCGATCAATCTATTTACGGTTTCCGAGGCGCGACGATTCGTAACATTTTGCAGTTTGAAATGGATTACCCCAACGCGACAACTGTTCTGTTAGAGCAGAACTACCGATCAACTCAGAATATTTTGAATGCAGCTAATGCAGTGATTACTTGTAATGAGAGCCGGAAGGAAAAGAATCTGTGGTCGGATGCAGGTTCTGGCACACCACTTGTGGGTTATGTTGCAGAGAGCGAGCATGACGAAGCTAATTTCATTGCCGATGAAATTAGATCTCTTCAGAGAGAAGGCGTCTCAAATCCAGGAGACACAGCTATTTTTTATCGAACCAACGCTCAATCACGTGTTTTTGAAGAAGTCTTTATGCGTAGCGCTCTTCCTTACAAAGTTGTGGGCGGGCTTCGATTCTATGAGCGTCGCGAAGTAAAGGATCTTTTGGCCTATTTGCGGGTTCTAGCTAATCCTGAAGATGAAATTTCCTTACGCAGAATTATAAATGTTCCAAAACGAGGAATTGGCGATACATCTTTAGATTATGTGGATTTATTTGCTAGCGATAACAACATTTCTTTTTGGCAAGGTTTGTTTCGATGTCAAGAAATTACATCTGTACCTGCCCGTGCGGCACAGGCCATTAATGAGTTCACTTCGATGATCAGCGCATTAAGTGTCTTAGTGGAAGCAAAGACCAAGCCATCAGTAATTGTTGAGGCCGCACTTGAACAATCTGGCTTGCTCAAAGAGCTGATTGATAGCACCGACCCTCAAGATGAAGTGCGCGTAGAAAATCTAAAGGAGCTTGTTGCGGTATCGATGGAGTACGAAGAACGACCATTCGAAGAACTTGGCGAAGATGAAGAGATTTCGCTTGCAGGTTTCTTAGAAAAGGTTTCCTTGGTGGCAGATGCTGATGAAATTCCAGAGGGTGAAGATCATGGTGGAGTTGTAACAATGATGACGCTTCACACCGCTAAAGGTCTTGAATTTCCAACGGTTTTCTTAACAGGTATGGAAGATGGAATTTTTCCTCACTCTCGCACACTTGGCGAAAAAGATGAGATAGAAGAAGAACGACGTCTTGCATACGTTGGATTAACTCGAGCACGTCAACGTCTTTACATTTCTCGAGCCGAATACAGATCTACTTGGGGTGCACCGAACTACAACCCACCATCACGCTTTCTTGATGAAATTCCTGAAGAGGTAATCGAATGGCGTAATCAATCACGAACATCTGTATCTGCATCTTTAATCAAGAAAACAAGAACCGCCACAGCGCCTCCTCCACGGGCAACTGGAAAGAAGAGCGTCGCGATGGAGCTTGCTATCGGTGAGCGTGTGTCACATGACACATTTGGGTTGGGCACCGTTGTCTCAGTCGCAGGGGCTGGCGATAAGGCTGAAGCGACAATTAACTTCGGCCAATACGGTGAGAAGCGTTTGCTGCTGCGTTATGCACCCGTAGAGAAGCTCTAGGATTACCCTCATTAGCGCATCAGAACTGAACTGATTGGAAGCCCAGTGGATCTTTTTGAATACCAAGCTCGCGACATCT
Organism: Candidatus Planktophila sp.; assembly: GCA_044375255.1. Taxonomy (GTDB): domain Bacteria; phylum Actinomycetota; class Actinomycetes; order Nanopelagicales; family Nanopelagicaceae; genus Planktophila. The sequence goes on along the minus strand of JBILNA010000023.1, from coordinate 3,184 downwards.
TTGAAAAGCACGGAGTACCTGTTTTAGCAGCAAGTGTTGCGACAACTGCAGATGAGGCAGAAAAAGCTGCAGCGACTATTGGCGGCAAGGTTGTCGTCAAGGCTCAGGTCAAAGTTGGTGGACGTGGAAAGGCTGGCGGAGTAAAGCTAGCTGAGAACCCACAAGATGCTCGTGAAAAAGCTGGCGCAATTCTTGGAATGGATATCAAGGGTCACACGGTTCGCACAGTAATGATCGCGGCAGCTGCTCCGATTGAATCCGAGTACTACTTGGCAATTTTGCTGGATCGTTCAAACCGCACCTTTCTTGTAATGGCATCAGTTTCAGGTGGAATGGATATCGAAGAGGTTGCACACACCGCACCTGAAAAGCTGGCAAAGATTCCAGTATCTGCAGTTGATGGCATCTCTCTTGCTAAGGCGAAAGAAATAGTTGCAGCTGCACAATTCCCAGCAGATGTTGCTGATCAAGTTGCTGATGTTTTGCTCAAACTGTGGGATGTTTTCCAGAGCGAAGATGCAACCCTTGTTGAAGTTAATCCATTAGTGAAGACAAAAGATGGCAAGGTCATCGCACTTGATGGAAAAGTTACTCTTGATGACAACGCTGATTTCCGTCAACCAGATCATGAAGCTCTTATTGATCAAGCTGCAGAAAATCCATTAGAAGCGGCAGCTAAGGAAAAAGGACTTAACTACGTAAAGCTTGAAGGCGAGGTCGGAATCATCGGAAACGGTGCAGGTCTTGTAATGAGTACTTTGGATGTTGTCGCTTACGCAGGAGAAAAGCATGGCGGAGTTCGCCCAGCTAACTTCCTCGATATTGGCGGCGGTGCATCTGCTCAAATCATGGCTGATGGTCTTTCAATTATTCTTGGCGACAAGGATGTAAAGAGCGTGTTTGTAAATGTATTTGGTGGAATTACTGCATGTGATGCTGTTGCAAACGGAATCGTTCAAGCCCTTGAATTACTTGGGCCTAAGGCGACCAAGCCAATCGTGGTGCGTTTAGATGGAAACAATGTTGTTGAAGGACGAGCAATTTTGGCTAAAGCTGCACATCCACTGGTTGAGCAGGCAGACACGATGGATGGAGCAGCAAATCGCGCTGCAGAATTGGCGGCGAAGTAATGTCTATTTTTATCAATGATGCAAGCAAGGTAATTGTTCAGGGAATGACTGGTTCTGAAGGAACCAAGCACACCCGTCGCATGTTGGCTTCCGGAACAAAGGTTGTCGGCGGAGTAACACCAGGCAAGGGCGGACAGGTCGTTGATATTGACGGTCACCAACTTCCAGTTTTCAACACCGTGGCAGAAGCAATGTCTGCGACAGGTGCAAATGTTTCAGTTGTGTTTGTGCCACCAAAGTTTGCAAAAGCCGCAGTGATTGATGCAATTGATGCAACCATGCCACTAGTTGTTGTCATCACCGAAGGAATTCCAGTTCATGATTCAGCAAGTTTTTACACATATGCCCAAACAAAGGGAACAACACAGATCATCGGACCAAACTGCCCAGGGTTGATTAGCCCAGGAAAATCAAATGTTGGAATCATTCCGGCAGATATCACTGGCGCAGGTCCAATTGGTTTGGTTTCAAAGTCAGGAACCTTGACGTATCAAATGATGTACGAGCTTCGTGACATCGGATTTAGCACAGCGGTCGGAATCGGTGGAGATCCAGTAATCGGAACAACACACATCGATTGTCTCCGTGCCTTCCAGGATGATCCAGAGACAACTGCGATTGTAATGATCGGTGAAATTGGCGGAGATGCAGAAGAGCGGGCAGCTGCTTTTATCGCAGAGTATGTAACTAAGCCGGTAGTTGGTTATGTCGCAGGCTTTACCGCTCCAGAAGGAAAGACCATGGGTCACGCAGGTGCAATTGTTTCTGGTTCTTCAGGAACTGCACAAGGTAAAAAAGACGCATTAGAAGCAGCTGGTGTAAAGGTTGGCCAAACACCAAGTGAAACCGCGCGTTTGTTACGCGCAATCATGGGTCGATAACAATGTTGACGCGAGTACTTGGAGCTGCATTGCCCCAAGTCTTGCGTAGCGTTGCATGGCTTTTACTTCCAACATCATTTATCGCACTTCTTGCTTGGGCGACCGCAGGTAGCGCAACAGGCAATACCGGCGATCCTTTGCGCGCAGCGTTATGGATCTGGATCGGTGCACATTCAATTCCATTTGATTTATCTCTTCCACCATCAGGTTTAGCGGGCCATCTTTCATATCTTCCCTTGGGAGCGTTGATCTTTCCGGTTCTAGCTATTCGTAATGGCGTAGCTCGCACAATCGAACGTTTGGATAATGACAGTTCTCTAGTCGGTCCAGCACGTGCTGCCTTCGCTGTCCTTTATACCCTCTTTGCTTTGGGTGCTTCCTTTTTCTCTAAGACCGACTCAATTCGCCCAGTCTGGTACTTCGCATTGATTTATGTGCTGCCCTTCACATTGCTATGTGCGGCCACAGTTGGCAGAAAAGTCGCATTAGGCCAAGGATTTCTATATGGCTCACGCATTATTGCTTTGTTGCTAGGGATATCTTCAATAGCTTTTGGAATCATGTTGCTAGTTAACATTTCAGTAGTTAAGAATTTAACAACAGTTTTACAACCAGGAATTTTTGGCGGCTTTCTTTTACTTCTTCTCAATATTTTGTACATCCCCAATGCCATTGTTTCTACCCTGGCTTACTTTTCAGGGGTGGGCTTTGCCGTTGGGTCGGGGACCCTTGTTTCGCCAATCTCATTTAGATTGAACAAGATTCCCGCAATGCCATTGCTAGGGGCACTGCCAGAAAACAAATCTTTCATCGCTCTTATTGGTGTCCTAGTTATTGTTGCTGCAGGTGCACTTTTGGTTGCGTGGACAATCTCCCTAAATCAACGGGTTCTTGTTCAAAGTTATCTGGTCGCGATATTAATTGCCGCATTTGTCGGGTATTCAGGTAGCGGCGCTTTAATAACTGATGCAATGTCTGCAGTTGGTGTCTCTGCGTGGAAATTCACTCTAGCCATTGCTGTTCAACTTGGTCTTGGAGCAGCACTAGCAATCTATCTGCCGAGATTCTTAAAACGAAAATGAAAAGTGAGTTTCAAAGAGCGCTGGTAAGTGTTTATGACAAAGATCGGTTGATTGAAATTGGCACCGCTCTTCATTTAGCTAGCGTTGAAAT
>JBILNA010000022.1:0-9283 GCA_044375255.1 Candidatus Planktophila sp. | reverse complement strand
ATTACTTACCTGCGAGTTATCTAGCGATACCTGTCGCATGGACATTGCTGCTGCTCCAACCATGATTGTCAGCAACATAAGGGTTAATCTCTTTTTGCTTTTGGCGATCGCAACGGCTGCAAAAAGTAATGCGCAAGCAAATATTCGCCATGGCGAGACAGTGCTCTGCACTAACGCTCCCGCCCAAAGAGCTCCTCCTATGGCAAGAGCTCGGTAATCAATTAAATTCTGACTTTTGATTTGATCTGTGCGAATTTTGCGGCACCAATTCCACTTACTTTTTGCAGATCATCAATGGTCAAAAAGGAGCCATTCTTCTTTCGGTAATCAATTATTCGTCCCGCAATTACTGGGCCAATTCCGTCTAAGCCATCTAATTGCCTAAGCGTTGCCCGATTGATGTTGATGGGACCAGATGCAACCTTCTTGCTGACTCGTTGCCCAGAACTATTTATAACAGTTGCATCAACATAAATTTGTTCACCGTCGTTGAGCACACGTGCCAAATTGATGGTGCTCAAGTCAGCACCGGGAGCGCTATCTCCTGCAGCCTTAATGGCATCAATGACTCGAGATCTTCCGGTCAAGGAATAAACCCCAGGATTGTTCACCGCGCCTGTGACATCTACAAATATTTCGGGCTCAGAAATTGTTATCGGAATAATTTCTGGAGCTGCATTTATTTGGTTATTTCCACGAAGGACCATGAGCAAAGAAAAGATCAGAACGATTGAAGCGATGATTCCAAGTGCTATTTTCTGATTGCGCGAGAAATGTAGGTCAAACCACCATTGGGACAGTGAATCAAATGCATTGCGAAGTTGTTCCATTGAGTAAGTGTGAACTTGGCAAATGCACCAAGGTATCAATAGGTGTTTAGTTGTTGATAACGATATTTACTAGCTTGGGAGCACGGGTAATGATTTTGTTGATTGTGGCTCCAGCTAATGCTTCGACAATACTTGGCAAGGCAAGAGCGGCAGCTTCAAGTTCGGCATCTGTAATCGTTGGTGCTACATCCAAGCGATCTTTGATTTTTCCATTAATTTGAACAACGACAGTGACCGCGTCGGCTACAAGTAATTTCTCATCAACAACAGGCCAGCCAGCAAGGGCTACACACGGCTTGTGACCTAAGCGCTCCCACATTTCTTCAGCTGTAAATGGTGCAACAAGTGAGATCATGATTGCGATTGCTTCCACTGCTTCACGAACTGCCGGATCTGCTGCGCCACAACCAGAATCAATTGCCTTACGTGTTGCATTTACAAGTTCCATGACGCGTGCAACGGCAACATTAAAGCGGAAAGATTCAACTGCAAAACCAGCATCATGTAAGGCTTTATGGGTCGCTTTACGTAGTGCAAGGTCTCCGGCGCTGAAATCAACACCTGCCGGACTTGTTACATCACCCGACAACCTCCACGCACGAGTTAAGAATTTAACTGATCCAGATGGTGAAACATCTGACCAATCCACATCATCTTCTGGAGGTCCAGCAAAAACCATTGATAGACGAATCGCATCTACTCCGTGGTTTTCTAGCTCATCTGAAAGACGTACTAGGTTTCCGCGACTCTTGGACATTGCAGAGCCATCCATGACAACCATTCCTTGGTTCAACAAACGCGTAAATGGTTCATTGAAATCAACCATTCCCATATCGTTCAAAACTTTAGTGAAGAAGCGGCTGTATAGAAGGTGCAAGATCGCGTGGGTTACTCCGCCAACATATTGATCTACAGGCAACCAAGTATCTACATCCTTTTTAGAAAATGGTTCATTTGCATTAGTTGGATCGGCATAGCGCAGGTAGTACCAAGAAGAATCAACAAAGGTGTCCATGGTGTCCGTATCGCGCTTTGCATCCGCTGAACACTGTGGGCACTTCACATTTACCCAATCTGTGGCAGCACCCAAAGGTGATGTTCCCTTTGGCTTTAAATCAAGACCTTCTGCATCAGGCAGAGTTAATGGAAGCTGATCTGCTGGCACTGGCACTTCACCACATGATGGGCAGTGAATGATTGGAATTGGAGTACCCCAATAGCGCTGGCGCGAAACTAACCAATCGCGCAAACGATAGTTGCGGGCAGACTTTCCCTTGCCATCTGTTTCCAGCTTTTTATTGATCGCGGCGATTGCTTCCGCTTTGTTTAAACCATTTAAAGAATCTGAATTAACTAACTTTCCATCTCCCACTGTTGCAATGCCTGTTTGGCTGGGATCTTCTTCGCCGGTTTCAACAACTACGCGCACAGGCAGCTTCATGGCGCGAGCAAAATCTAAGTCGCGTTGATCATGTGCAGGAACAGCCATAATTGCACCGGTTCCATAATCAGCTAAAACATAATCACTAGCCCAAATAGGTAGTTTTTCACCATTTACTGGGTTGATAGCGTAACGATTAAGGAATACACCGCTCTTCGGGCGATCAGTTGCAAGACGATCGATATCACTTGCAGCTTTAATTGTTTCTAAATACTGTGCAAATTCGGCTTCGACTCCGGTGCCTTGAACAAGTTCGGTTGCTAATTCGCTGTCGACTGCTACAACCATAAAGGTTGCGCCAAACAATGTATCTGGACGAGTTGTATAAATTGTTACAGGCTCGGTACGGCCTTCAATGTCGAAATTAACATTGGCACCGGTTGACCGACCGATCCAGTTGCGCTGCATCGTTAGAACTTTGTCAGGCCACTTGCCTTCAAGTTGGGCCATGTCATCAAGTAAACGATCTGCGTAATCAGTGATCTTGAAATACCACTGATTCAATTTCTTCTTTGTCACCGTTGAATCACATCGCTCGCAGAGCCCAGCAACTACTTGTTCATTTGCAAGAACAGTTTGGCAACCTGGACACCAGTTAACCGCTGAATCTTTGCGATAAGCCAAACCGCGCTCGTAAAACTTTAGGAATAACCATTGGTTCCATTTGTAATATTCCGGGTCGCAGGTATTAAAAACGCGATCCCAATCAAATGAACATGCATATCGTCGCATCGATGCTTTCTGAACTGCGATGTTTTCATATGTCCAAATACGTGGATCTGAATTGCGCTTTATTGCCGCGTTTTCTGCCGGCAAACCAAAGGCGTCCCAACCAATTGGGTGCATGACATTGAAACCTTTTTGTGCCCAGTAACGAGCAATTACATCTCCCAGGGCGTAAGCCTCGGCATGACCCATATGTAGATCACCCGATGGGTAAGGGAACATATCCAAGACATATTTCTTTTCGCGTGTGTCATCGGCGCGACCTGATTTGAATGGTTGCAGCTGATCCCATACAGGCAGCCACTTTTCCTGCACATAGGCAAAGTCGTATGCCGCGTGCTCGCGCTCGTCATTCAGGTTGTTATTCATACGTGGAGCTAAGGGGATTTGAACCCCTGACCCCCTGCATGCCATGCAGGTGCGCTACCAGCTGCGCTATAGCCCCGATTTTTGTGCGAGTGCAGACCTTACCGCATTTACTGCGGTGCGCCTTTATGCAGAAGTTGCACCACTTTCTTCACCATATACAGGCTCTGGAATCGAGCCAGCATTGTGTTCGATCAAATTCCACTGTCGCGGATTGCGTTCCAATATCGACCACGATGCATTAGACAAACCACCAATTACTCCCCAGCGAGACATCGGAAGTTCTAGCAAGGAACCCAAGATGCATCGGGCTGTTCCACCATGGGTTGTGACAACCAATAGCTGATCCGTCTTTTCCCCTAAAGCTTTTTTAATTGCACGAACTGCGCGTTCTGCGACTTCGCTACGGCGTTCACCAGTTGTGCCAGCAGGATTATCGTCGCCGTCAATCCAGCGAATAAAGTTTTGGAAATCTTCGGCGCGATTTTCGGCACCGGTTTTACCTTCCCATAATCCACCATTTGTTTCACGAAGATCTTCATCGATTTCAACAGTTAGGCCAGTCAGGTTGGCCAAAGATTGGGCAGTATCACGTGCACGACCTAAGTCACTTGAAATAATCATTGTGGGTTTCATGCCTGCAAGAATTTGTGCAGCGTGCTGTACCTGAAAGCGACCTACTTCATTAAGGTCAATATCGGAATGTCCCTGAAAACGATTGACAACATTCCAATCAGTTTGGCCGTGACGCCATAACAGAACTCGATTAGCGGCCATTAACGGCAGCCTCCCTCACTGCTTCTAATTCAATTGTTGGGCAGTCATTCCACAAGCGATCTAACATGTAATACTTGCGAAGCTCGGCACTTTGTACATGAACTACTAAATCTGAATAATCAAGCAAGATCCATTCAGCACCATGTTCACGACGAACAGGTTTGTCACCAAATGCCGCAAGTTGGCGTTCTACCTCATCGGCGATGGAATCAACTTGTGCTTCATTTTGCCCAGTGGCAATCAAAAAGACTTCGCTTAGGACCAATTGATCTGACAGATCTAGCGCCACAACATCTACGGCAATCTTGTCGATTGCTGCTTTGGCGGCTAATTGGGTGATCTCAAGAGTTCTGCTGCTAATTGTCATAAAGGTTATTCTCTCGTATAAATGCAGCTACCGATGACGAGACATCTGTGCTTAAACCTTGTCGAATAGTGGTGGCTGCAACATCTAAAGCCCCAATATCGACACCTTTTCCGACAAATCCAGGTCTACCAATTACTAAGAACTCAACCATGCCGCGCAACTCGTCAATGCGGTGCCATTGGTCCAATTTTTCTGCTGCATCTTGGCCAATGATTAAAACTATTGTGTCATCTGGATAATTTTGGGCAACTGCTTCAACGGTATCAATTGCGTAACTTGGGCCTGTTCGTAGAATTTCGATTGGATTGACTTGAACTTTGGTTGCGATATCTGCTGACAAATCAGCCAACGCTAATTGACACATTGTGCGTCTTTGTTGACCGGTTGCTATCGGCGCACTTTCGCGAAGCAACGGCATCCCTGCCGGAACAACCAACAGTTGATCTACTAAATTCTTTTCAATCAATTGGGTAATTACGTGTAGATGACCCAAGTGAATCGGATCAAATGTTCCTCCGTAAATACCTACTCGAGACAAATTAGTCTCGGTCTAGGCGAAGTACTAAATACAGAAAAACTGACATCACGACAAATGTGAAGACTCCAAAAAAGAGAGGTGAGGCTGGAAGTTCGCGAGTAACCTCGCTGGCAAGAGTGATCATGGTTGAAATACTACTACTTACCCGCCAATAGCTCTTTAAATTTGGCTTCATCGATGACGGGCACACCTAATTCCTGCGCTTTTGCCAACTTTGAACCTGGGTCGCTTCCCACCAATACATAATCGGTTTTCTTTGATACCGATGAAGAAGCCTTTCCTCCGTGGCCTGCAATGGTTTCTGAAATTCCATCGCGAGTAAATGATTCAAGTCCCCCAGTGACGACGAAGGTAAGTCCTGCCAATGTTTGCGGGAGTTGTTCGGTTTGCTGAACAACCATGCATACCCCAGCTTTCTCCCACTTTGAAATAATCTCTTTGTGCCACTTGACGCCAAACCATTCAACAATGGATTCGGCAATGATTTGTCCAACACCATCGATATCGGCTAACTCTTCGGCAGTTGCTTCTGAAATTGCTTTGACTGAACCAAGCGCCGTTGCTAATCCTTGCGCAGCCGTTGGGCCAACGTGTCGGATGGAAAGTGCAACAAGAGTTCGCCAGAGCGGACGAGTTTTTGCTTCTTCAAGTGCCGCTAACAACTTGTCAACATTTGCTGCCGGAGTTCCATCCTTCTTTGTAAAGAAGGTCGATGTGACAAGTTTTTTGGCAGTTAGATTAAATAGATCTGACTCATCTTTAATTATCTTGGCATCAAGCAAGGCAATTGCGGCTTCATAACCCAGAACATCAATATCCAATGCAGCCCGGGAACCGATGTAATAAATTCGCTCGCGAAGTTGCGCTGGACAACTTTGGGTGTTTGGACAACGAATATCCACATCGCCCTGGCTCATTGCACGCAATTCATCGCCACATTCTGGGCAATGCGTTGGCATAACAAATGCGCGTTCAGTCCCTTTTCTTTTTTCAATGACCGGCCCGAGAACTTCAGGAATCACATCTCCGGCTTTACGAATAACGATTGTGTCTCCGATTAAGACACCTTTACGAACGATTTCTTCGGCGTTATGCAAGGTTGCATTTGTAACGGTAGATCCAGCAACTTTTACTGGTTCCATGTATGCAAAAGGTGTCACTCTGCCGGTTCTACCAACGCTAACTTTGATATCAAGCAGCACGGTCGTAACTTCTTCGGGTGGGTACTTGTACGCAATCGCCCATTTGGGAGCTCTTGAAGTAAAGCCCAACTGCTGTTGTTGCGACAATGCATCGACCTTGATTACTACCCCATCGATTTCGTGTTCCACATCATGGCGATGATCGGCGTAATACTGAATGAATTTTTCGACATCTGAGCGTGTGCCACACACTTTAAAGCGATCACTGGTTGGCAAACCAAGTCTCTTTAGCACCTCGTAGGCACCGCTCTGTGATTCAAAGGAAATACCATCACGCGCACCAACACCATGCACTACAACCGATAGCGGGCGAGAGGCCGTAACTCGTGGATCCTTTTGTCGAAGTGACCCCGCTGCACCATTTCTGGGATTAGCAAAGAGCTGCTTACCTGCTTCTTCCAATGAATCATTGAGTTCGTTAAATGCAGCAATCGGAAAGAAAACTTCTCCTCGCACTTCTATCAAGGTCGGAACAGAATCGCCCGTTAATTGATGTGGCAAGTTCTTGATCGTTTTCACATTAAGTGTCACATCTTCACCCGTGACACCATTGCCTCGGGTCAAGCCGCGGACCAGCACACCATTTTCGTAGGTAAGATTAATTGCAAGACCATCTACTTTTACTTCACACAGATATTGCGGGCCTGGAATCTCTTTTTCGACCCGATCAAACCACTGAGCTAACTCTTGGGCATCAAAAACATTGTCCAAACTCATCATCTTTTCGATGTGATCGCGTTGTTCAAACTGCGTTGAAAACCCACCACCTACATGCTGTGTAGGTGAATCCGGTTCGCGTAGCTCTGGATGCTTATCTTCCAAACTCTGTAATTCGCGAAGTAGCTCATCAAACTGTGCATCGCTAACTGTTGGTTGATCTAGGACATAATATTTAAATTGATGATCACGAATTTCATTGATCAGCTCGGTCATCCGATGACGTGCTTTATTGCTCATTCTGTCTCACAAATTGTTGCTGAACCGACGACACGATCACCATCATAAATAACCATTGCTTGGCCAGTGGCAAGTCCCAATAAAGGCTCCTCTAAAGTTGCAACGAGCAAGGTTCCGTCAAAGTAATAGGTACATGGCAAGGCAGCACCATGAGCGCGAACCTGAACAAATCCCGTCTTTATTTCAGAATTGACCCCTGGGCCACACCAGACCGGACGTTCACCGCGCATTGTTGTGATTGCTAAATCTTCGCGTGCACCGACAACCACAGTATTAGTCACTGGTTCAATCTTCAAAACAAATCGTGGCGATCCATCGGCGGTTGGAACTGTAAGACCCAAGCCCTTTCGCTGGCCGATTGTGTAGGTGTATGCACCTTTATGTTCACCAATTTTGTTTCCATCCTGATCAACGATCGGACCTACTTCACTACCCAGTCGATCGCGCAGCCACCCTGCGTTGTCTCCTGATGGAACAAAGCAAATGTCATGACTGTCCGGCTTTTGTGCAACGGCTAAACCACGGCGTTCTGCTTCGGCACGAATATCTACTTTGGTTGTATCCCCTAAAGGAAAGATTGCGCCGTTGATTTGCTCAACCGTAAGAACTGATAACACATAAGACTGATCCTTTGAATGATCAACTGCGCGATGCAAAGTTTTTCCGGTTGGCCCAATTTCGGTGCGCGCATAGTGACCGGTGACTACACCGTCATAACCCATGGCTCGTGCGCGATCTAAAACCGCTGCAAATTTGATTTTCTCATTGCATCGTAAGCACGGATTAGGTGTTCGACCTGCAGAGTATTCAGCTAAGAAATCTTCCACTACCCCATCATGAAACTCTTCGGCCATATCCCAAATGTAAAAAGGAATACCAATCACATCGGCAGCTCTGCGTGCATCATGTGAATCTTCGATTGTGCAACAACCACGAGCACCCGAACGATACTTTTGTGGATTTGCCGCCAAAGCCAAGTGAACGCCAATGACATCGTGCCCTGCTTCAACTGCGCGGGCAGCAGCTACCGCAGAATCAACTCCGCCACTCATTGCTGCAATTAATTTCATACTGTGTGTGCCACCCGTCCTGTGGCAATTACACCCGGCAGCACTGACATTACAAAATCGACATCTGCCTGCGTAGAAGCTGCCCCAAATGAGAAGCGAAGGGAGGATTGTGCAGTTTCTTCAGTGTGACCCATTGCAAGTAACACATGGCTTGCTTCATGAACACCGGCACTACATGCAGAGCCCGTTGATGCTGACACGTGAGCGTTGTCCAGAAGCAGTAGCAAGGTATCGCTTTGCGTACCAGGAAAGGTGACATTGACTATTCCGGGTAAACGTTGGCTTGCTTCTCCATTGACATAAGCATCTGGAATTGCAGCATGTAAAGCGATGATGAAATTATCCCGCAGAGTTTGAACATTCGAACTTGGATACTGTTCGGTTGCTGCTGCAGAAAATGCAACGATGCTAGGTGCATTTAAAGTACCGCTTCGAATCTCGCGCTCTTGTCCCCCACCATGTAACAAGGCAGGCATCTCGTAGGCGCGACGCAAAATCAATGCGCCAATTCCAAGTGGGCCGCCCACTTTGTGAGCGCTCAATGTCAAAGCGGTTACACCAAGATCTTTGTAAGACAGCGCAACCTTCTTGAAACTTTGCACCGCGTCGGTATGTACCGGGATTTTTCCAGCCATAGCAACAACTTCATGAATCGGTTGTAATACACCGGTTTCATTATTGGAATGCATAATTGAAATAACTGCAATCTCGTCACCGCGCTGAGTGATCAAGTCCTTCAAAAATTCTAGGTCGATCACTCCGTGCACATCTACTGGGACAAGAATTACTTCAGCGCCTTCATGTGTTTCCAACCAATGTGCAGGATCCAAAATTGCATGGTGTTCGATTGCCGAAATCACAACAACTTTTTTGCCGTGTGCCTTGCCATTCCACCACAAGCCCTTAAGGGCGATGTTGTTTGCTTCTGTTCCTGATGCAGTAAAAATTACCTCAGATGCAAGGGATCCAACTTCACGGGCAATAGCTTCACGCGCATCTTCTAAAGATT
>JBILNA010000021.1:0-9884 GCA_044375255.1 Candidatus Planktophila sp. | reverse complement strand
AAGATGCCCATTTTACTATCCATGCTGGTGAAGCGTATGGAATCCCCTCAATCTGGGAAGCCATCCAAATCTGCGGAGCAGAACGACTAGGTCACGGTGTTCGTATCATCGATGACATTGATTTTTCGGGTCCTGAACCAAAGTTAGGTCGTTTAGCAGCCTATGTTCGCGATCGCCGTATTCCACTTGAGTTATGTCCAACTTCGAATCTTCAAACCGGTGCTGCAGCAAGTTATGCCGAACATCCAATAGGAGTTCTTGCAAAACTGCGTTTCCGCGTCACATTGAATACCGATAACCGTTTGATGAGCCAGACTTCATTGTCATTTGAGATGGAGGAAGCTGTAAAAGCTTTTGGTTGGGACTTTGCCGAGCTTCAAAGAGTCACAATTAACGCTATGAAAAGCGCATTTATCCCATATCCAGAGCGTCTGGCGATTATCGATCAGATCATCAAGCCAGGTTATGCCAAGATTTCATCTGGTTCATGATCGATTTTAATGATCCACTTTTTGTTGCAGATCCTTATCCAGCACTTAAAGAGTTAAGAGATGCACCAGGTCCTGTGTGGCATGAAGGCATGCAGATTTTCTTGGCTGCACGACACGGTGATGCAAATGATGTCTTTCGCAATAAATCACTTGGAAGAATCTTTAAAGAGAAGTCCCCTGAGTTTGAATGGGAAATCTTCAACTGGCTTCACGCTGATTCAATCTTAGATAGCGAACCACCAAAGCACACTCGCTTGCGTTCGCTGGTTGCTAAGGCTTTCAATCGTCAAAAAATTGAGGGAATGCGTCCTGCGGTTTCTCGCATCACTGAGCAATTGCTTGAAGCTATTGACCTAAAGGTTAAGGCTGGCGAAAGTTTTGATCTCATTGCAGATTATGCCGAACCATTGCCCGTCAAAATTATTGCTGACTTGTTAGGTTTTCCAGAATCAGAAGAACATTTATTGCGCCCATGGTCACAAGCAATTGTAAAAATGTACGAAGTCAACCCATCGGTTCAATATCAAACTGAAGCAAAGCTCGCAGCTAGTGAGTTTGCTCATTATGTACGAGACCTAGCAGAAAGTCGTAAAAAGAATCCCGGTCAGGATTTGATCTCCGATTTAGCTAGCGTTGAAGACAATGGCGAAAAACTCAATATGCAGGAGCTGGTTGCGACATGTATTTTACTTTTAAATGCTGGGCATGAAGCAAGTGTGAATGCATTTGGCAATGGCATGGTTGCCGTACTCCAACGTCCAGATCAAATAAAACTACTTCGTGAGACTCCACGCGAGATTACAGATACAGCACTTGAAGAGTTCATGCGTTTTGATGCACCGCTTCATTTATTTGAACGCACCGCAACGGCAGATACCGAAGTTGGGGGAGTTCAGATCCAAGAGGGTCAAAAGATTGCTGCCCTCATTGGCTCGGCAAACCGTGATGAATCAGTGTTTTCAGCCCCTGAAACCATGGATTTAACCCGTGATCCAAACCCACATATTGGCTTTGGTGCAGGTATTCACTTTTGTTTAGGGGCACCACTTGCTCGACTTGAAATGAGTGTCTCTCTGCCAGCGTTGTGGGAAAAGTATCCAACCATGCAATTAGCTGCCCAGCCTGTTCGACGACCTACCTTTGTATTGCGTGGTTATGAAAGCGTTGCTATCTCTGCTTGATTTGGGTACGAAGATTGCGCACCTTTACGTGTAACGCTAAAGGATGCGACTGAGATACCAAGCTTCACTGCATCAATCGGATCCTTGCCACTAGCAAGGGCATAAGCAAAACTCCCAACAAAAGCATCTCCGGCTCCTGTGGTATCAACAGCTGTGACCTTTGGTGCGCTAACACGGTGTAGTTCTGCAGTCGGGCTTATATACACCGCACCTTCACTGCCTAAGGTAACAATAGAACTCTTACCTGGTCTGAAGCTTTTCAAAATCTCATCACTTGTTGGCAAAGTTCCATGAAGTTCGCGGAATTCTGTCTCATTAGGAATCAACCAATCTGTCAGTTCTAGTAATTCAGTTGATAACTGTTGGTAAGGCGCAGGGTTCAAAATAGTTGTACAGCCTCGCGCTTTGGCCGCCTTAAAAGCAGCAACTGTTACTTCTTGCTTAATCTCACATTGCGCAACAACAATCGCTAACTCCTCAATCGAATTAATCGCTTCGACCGCCTTGTTTATTTCAATCTCGTGGTTTGCACCGGGAATAATGATGATTCTATTTTCACCAGCACCATCAACCCAAATATGTGCAACACCATTGGGAGTCGAGCTGGTTTCTACAAATCGTGAATCAATCCCAACCTTCACAAAGTTGTCAGCAATAGCCTTGCCAAATACATCATCACCTAATTTTCCAATGAAATGTACGTGAGCTCCACAATTGGCCGCCATAACCGCTTGGTTAGCGCCCTTACCACCAAAGCCGGTAGTAAAAAGCTGCCCCGCTAGGGTTTGCCCTGGCTCAGGAAGCACATCTGCATAGGCGGTTAAATCCATCATGGCGCTGCCTACGACAACTATTACAGACGGTCTCATAACGCTAGGCTAGCGGTTATGGGTAAAACTTCAATCATTCTGGATGTAGATACTGGCGTTGATGATGCATTTGCAGTTCTTTTTGCGGCTCTTCATCCAGACATCAATTTATTAGGTATTACATGTGTAGATGGAAATACCAATATTGATCAAGTTGTAGCAAATACCTTAAAAGTTCTAGATGCTGCTGGTGCGCCAGAGATTCCAGTTGCACGAGGAGCTTTGAAGCCACTACTTGGTAAGAGTCAATACGCGGAATATGTGCATGGAGCCGACGGCATGGGCGATCTTGGAATCGCACCATCGGCCAGAAAAGTTGATTCTCGTTCTGCAGTAGAACTGTTAAGAGATTTAGTTGAACAATCAAAGGATCCTGTCACGATTGTTCCTTTAGCACCCCTTACGAACATCGCTTTGTTCTTGCGCGCTTTTCCTGAAACAGCCAAGAAAGTTCACCGAATCGTATTGATGGG
This sequence comes from Candidatus Planktophila sp., assembly GCA_044375255.1. Lineage (GTDB taxonomy): Bacteria > Actinomycetota > Actinomycetes > Nanopelagicales > Nanopelagicaceae > Planktophila. The sequence continues at coordinate 6,870 of JBILNA010000021.1, read as the reverse complement.
TGGATCGGCATCGGCAGGTAACGCAACAGCTACGGCCGAATTTAATGTTTGGCATGATCCAGAGGCTGCGGCGATAGTTTTCCAAAGTGGAGTACCCATCACGATGTATGGCTTAGATGTCTTTATGCGCCCTGGCATCAATCGTGAACAAGCAACAGAGATGCAAAATTCAAGCAATCCAGCTGCACAATTTGGCGGCTCTCTTGCCTTGGCATTTATGGAACGTCTTGGTGTTTCTCCGGTTACTTTAGGTGATTACGGTGCTGTTGCAAGCGTTATTCGCCCAGATCTATTTACAACTGAAATGTTTGATGTCGTTGTTGATACATCATCAGGGCCTGCGCGTGGTCAAACAATTGTTGATCGACGCGATGCATTCCTGAAAGAGTTAGAACCACTAGACCTCGAAGATTCCGCAAAGGTGCGCGTCACTTTAGATCTAGATGTAAACGGTGTTGAACAGTTGTGGCTTACAACCATTAATTCATAGGCTTTATAGGCCTAGTTTCTACAAACCTATTGGGTGCCACACAGTCTTTGCTTCCATAAAGGCGATGATTCGACCAGGATCTGCAGACTTAAAGGCATGAATTCGCTTAAGGTTTTCAGCCCCAGCAACCTTTGTCTCTGCATGAAGCTTTCCTGGCAGACCTGAGATATCCAGTGCATCAATATCCATATGAGATGCCATCCATGGCGCAATCTCTTCCTTTTTACCGGTCAAGATATTGATAACTCCATGTGGTAGATCACTAGTTGCCAAGACTTCAGCAAATGTCATCGCAGACAATGGTGCTTTAGTACTTGCTAAAACTACAACGGTGTTTCCCGATGTAATAATTGGTGCCACAACATCAATCAAACCAAGAAGAGATGGTGTCTCTGGGGCAATTGCCGCAACAACTCCCATGCTTTCTGGAATTGTAAAGTTATAGAAAGGTCCAGCAACGGGGTTCGTTGATCCTGAAAGAGATGCAATCTTGTCGGTCCAACCTGCATACCAAACGAGCCGATCAACAGAACTAGTTACCTCTTTTTCAGCCTTGACCTTGGTTACACCCGTGACTTGCATGATCTCGTCAACAAATTGTGCTCGGCGGCCTTCTAACATTTCAGCGATGCGATACAAGATCTGTCCACGGTTGTAAGCCGTTGCTTTATTCCAACCAGAGTGAGCGGCGCGAGCTGCGACAACTGCTTCGCGTAGATCTTTACGAGATGCCAAACATGGGTTTGCAATGAAGTTCCCCTTGGCGTTCTTTATTTCGTAGGTGCGTCCAGATTCTGTTCGTGGGAATGCGCCATTGATGTATAGCTTGTAAGTCTTCTTAACATCGATGCGATTACTCATGGCTAACTCCCTTCAAGTATGCAGACAGGCCGTGACGTCCACCTTCGCGGCCCCACCCCGATTCCTTGTAACCACCAAAGGGAGATGTTGGATCAAATTTATTAAAGGTGTTCGCCCAAACAACACCGGCACGTAGCTGTTGCGATGCCCACAAGGTGCGTGAACCCTTCTCGCTCCAGATGCCAGCAGATAGACCAAATGGGGTGTTATTGGCCTTTTCGATCGCTTCTTGCGGAGTTCTAAATGTGAGAACAGATAGAACTGGGCCGAAGATCTCTTCACGGGCAATTCGATGTGCTTGCGTGACACCGGTAAAGATAGTTGGTGCAAACCAGAATCCCTTAGCCGGCAAATTACATGCAGGACTCCAACGTTCTGCGCCTTCTGCATCACCTGCAGCTGCAAGTTCAATGATCTTGGCAAGTTGTTCCTTGCTGTTAATCGCTCCAACATCGGTGTTCTTATCCATTGGATCTCCGACACGAATCTTTTCCATACGATTCTTTAACTTGTGCAGAACTTCTTCAGCCACGTTTTCCTGCAAGAGCAAGCGAGAACCAGCACAGCAAACATGACCTTGATTGAAGAAAATACCGTTAACAATTCCTTCAACGGTTTCATCAATTGGTGCATCATCAAAAACGATATTGGCAGCTTTTCCGCCAAGTTCTAGCGTCACACTCTTTTTAGTCGGCGCAACTGCGCGAGCAATGATCTTTCCGACCTCAGTTGATCCAGTAAATGCAATCTTATCTATACCTGGGTGATTAACAATTAGTGCACCTGTCGAACCATCTCCTGTGACAATATTGACAACTCCTGCCGGAAGTTCTGCTTGCTGACACACCTCGGCAAACAACAATGCGGTCAGTGAAGTAGATTCTGCTGGCTTTAGCACAACGGTGTTCCCCGTTGCTAGCGCCGGCGCTACTTTCCATGCCAACATCAAAAGCGGAAAATTCCAAGGAATAATCTGACCTGCAACACCTAGCGGTTTTGGCGAAGTTCCAAGACCAGCAAATTCGAGTTTGTCCGCCCAACCTGCATGATAGAAAAAGTGTGCTGCTGCTAATGGAATATCGGTGTCTCTGGATTCGCGAATTGGCTTACCGTTATCCAGAGTCTCTAGTACTGCGAATTCGCGGGCACGTTCTTGCATGATGCGAGCGATTCGGTAGAGATACTTTCCGCGCTCTTTACCAGACATCTTTGACCAAGTTGATGTGTACGCCTTACGCGCAGCCTTAACCGCGGCATCAACTTCTGGCTTGCCAGCTAGTGCAATCTGGCTCAGAACTTCTTCAGTGGCGGGGTTAATCGTTGGAAAGTGCCTGCTTCCTGCAACAAACTTTCCACCAATGAAGTGGCCATACTTTGGCTTAATTGAAACCACGGCTCTTGATTCAGGTGCTGGGGCGTATTCGAAGCTCATAGTTTTCTCCACTAATCCATCGTCACATACTGAGGGCTTGAGTAAAAACCTTCATCTAACTTCATGCGTTGCATCAATAGATCATTGAGCAAAGCACTAGCGCCAATCCGAAACAACTTCGGATTGAGCCAATCTGGTCCAACAGTTTCATTGACCAAAACTAATTGCTTGATTGCATCCTTTGTCGTCCTAATTCCACCAGCTGGCTTTACTCCGATTCGAGTATTGGTCATTTCATAGAAATCACGTACAGCCTCAAGCATGACCAATACAACCGGGGGAGTCGCAGCCGGTGCGACCTTTCCGGTCGATGTCTTGATGAAATCTGCACCAGCGGCCATCGCAAGAAATGATGCTTTGCGAACGTTGTCATAGGTAACAAGTTCGCCAGTTTCAAAGATTACTTTTAGGTGGGCCTTGTCACCACATACTTCTTTAATCTGCACAATTTCATTAAAAACATCGATGTAGCGTCCTGCAAGAAATGCGCCACGATCAATCACCATATCGATTTCAGCTGCACCAGCATTAATCGCATCTTGAGTATCTTGAATCTTTACCGGCATCGATGCTCTACCTGATGGAAATGCAGTTGATACGGCAGCTACAGGAACATGCTGCCCGCCGATCAAATCTAAGTGTGTTCTAGCGACAGAAACCATGTCGTTGTAGACACATACCGCTCCCACACTTGGAACAGTCGCATCAGTTGGATCGGGACGAACCGCCTTGGTGCACAACGCCTTTACTTTGCCAGGCGTATCGGCACCTTCTAGGGTTGTTAAATCCACCATGGTGATTGCAGTTTCAATCGCCCAACGCTTAGAACTTGTTTTTATGCTTCGAGTAGCAAGCATTGCGGCGCGAGCTTCTGCACCTACTTGGTCCACACCAGAGAGATTGTTCAGGAAGCTCTTTAGCGAGGCATCGCTGCCATCGACTAAACCATAAAAACTCACGATAACAATTCCTTAAGCGGTGGTCGTAGTTGATCCAAAACTACCTGAGCGGTCTTTGAATCCCTTTCAATTACCTCAATGTAACACTTCATCTTTGCCTCGGTACCGCTTGGACGGATGATGATTCGCACACCACCAGCTAGCCAGATTCGAACTCCATCAGTGGGTGGCAAACCATCTGTTGGCTTTGCTAAGTCATCGATCGAAGTAACTAATCTTCCAGCAATCTCTTTGGGTGGATTACTCCGCAAACCTCCCAGGATTACTCCCACCTTAGAAAGATCACTCAAGCGGATTGAGATTTGTTCAGTTGCATGAAAACCATGTCGTACCCAAATTTCGTCAAGCAAATGAAGAAGTGTTTTTCCTTCAGCCGCCAAGTCTGTTGCAATTTGTGCCAAAGTGATTGCTGCCGATATTCCATCTTTATCATTTACTGTCACAGCATCAACGGCATACCCAAGGGCTTCTTCATAACCAAAGGTTAAGTTTTCAATCTTTGCTAACCACTTAAAGCCAGTTAAAGTCTCTTTGAATTCTAAGTTGTAATGATCGGCAATCTTCTTGACGATAGATGATGAAACAATTGAGTTAGCAAAGATCCCCGAATCAATCTTTCGAGCTATAGATTCAGCGAATATTGCTCCTAATTCATCTCCGCGTAGCATTCGCCATCCATTTGCTGGATCATTTACCGCGGCGGCACATCTGTCGGCATCTGGATCGTTTGCAATAACTAAGTGCGCATCAAAACTTCTGGCAGTTTCAAGAGCTAAATCAATTGCCCCAGGCTCTTCGGGGTTTGGAAAGGCAACGGTTGGAAAATCAGGATCAGGCGCGGCTTGAGCTTGCACAAGGATTGGCGACTGGAAGCCGGCTTTCTGGAAAACTCGTTGAATTGTTTCGGTGCCAACACCATGCATAGCGGTATAAACAATTCGCAATGATCCGGGATTGCCTGCTAGCGATGCGGTTCGGTTGACATACTTGTCAACAATTTCCTCATCCAAAACTTCCCAAACGTTTCCACGCGGTTGAGACTTTAATGAATTTACGGCATCAATCTTTGCAGCGATAGCTTCATCAGTAGGTGAAACAATCTGCGATCCGCGATAATGAATTCCATCAACAGTGCCACCGAGATACACCTTGTAACCATTATCTTGTGGCGGGTTATGACTGGCTGTAACCATGATGCCTACATCGCACCGAAGTTCATTTGTTGCAAAAGCTAAAACGGGGGTCGGAAGTGGACGAGGCAAAACAAAAACCTTCATGCCCGCACCGCTCATGATTTCAGCGGTTTCAAAGGTGAAATCTTCAGATCCATAACGCGCATCACGGCCAATTACGACCGAGGTTAAATTGCGTTCCTTCATATAAGCAACAATTCCTGTTGCTGCACGACCAACAACTGCGCGGTTCATGCCAGATGGACCAGGTCTAATGGGACCACGCAAACCTGCAGTACCAAATTGTAGAAAACCATTAAATGAAGCACGCAGTTCGGTTTCGTTGCCAGCATCAACCCATTGCTGCAATTGCGCAGCGGTTGATGGATCTGGATCATCTGCTATCCAGGCATGTACTTCCTGCTCTAATGAATGATCCATGTGCTTAGAGTAACTTCGGAATAACCCCTTTGAGAAGTGCGCCCATGCGATCAGCCGCGGCTTTACCCGCTGCAATTACCTCTTCATGGTTCAGTTTTTCACCAGTTACTCCTGCTGCAGCATTTGTGACTAAGGAGATACCTAGAACTTCGGCACCTAATGCATGTGCAGCAATTGCTTCAGGAACGGTAGACATTCCAACAAGGTCTGCACCCATGGTTCGCATCATCAAAATTTCTGCAGGAGTTTCATAGGTTGGACCGCGCCAATGCACATACACACCTTCTTGTAGAGATGAATCTTCCTTCTTGACGATTTCGCGAATTCGCTTGCTATACAGATCCGTTAGATCAACAAAAGTTGCACCAGATAGTGGTGATACTGCGGTCAAAGAGATGTGATCGCGAATTAAGACTGGTTGTCCGACTTTGTATGAAGTATTAATTCCCCCACACGCATTGGTCAAGATAACAACTTTGCAGCCAGCTTTGACCGCTGTACGAACACTATGAACTACAGGTTCAATTCCTTTGCCTTCATAAAGGTGAGTTCTGCCTAGAAAAACTAAAGCACGTAACTTCTTTCCATCACTTTCAATTTCGTAAGAGCGGACTTTGCCCGAATGGCCTTCTACAGCAGGTGCAAAAAAACCAGTGAACTCTTCAGCGTTGCATTCAAATACCGGTGTTCCAAGTGCATCAACTGCGCTGACCCAACCCGATCCCATAACTAGAGCGACATCATGCTTGGGTATTCCGGTCTTTGCCGCAATTTCACCTGCAGCTTGTTCAGCAGCTGCAAGAGGGTCTTTATAAAGAAGTTCAGTCTGTGTCATGCGGCAATAATGGCATAAAGGTGGCAGATGCGGTTATTTCATCTGCTTTGCTTCAGGCCAGGTGTACCCAAGGTTTGCAAAAGCCCTGCGAACAAATGGCATGGAGATGCCCACCACATTTGTGTAATCACCTTCAATGGATGGAATAAAGGGAGAGCTGAAGCCATCAAGAGTAAATCCGCCTGCAACATGTAAGGGTTCTTCTGTTGCAACATAATCTGCAATTTCTTCATCGCTCATATGATCAAAGCTCACTCGAGTAGTTACACGATCTGAAATCTCAATATCTTTTGCGGTATCAATAATGCAGTGGCCAGTGTGTAGTAACCCAGAATTTCCTCGGACTCGTTTTGCACGCTCAGTTGCAATCTCGGGGGTACCTGGCTTTCCCAAAGACTGGCCATCGAACTCAAAAGTTGAGTCACAACCGATGATGATTGCCGGGAAGTCAATTTGTTCACGAACTGTGTGAGCTTTAGTGATCGCAAGAGCGATCACCATGTCGGCAGGAGAAAGCGAGTTAAAAAACTCAGTCTCTTCATCTACATGGCTAACAATTATTCTGGGAAACAACCCGGCAGACTCCAAAAGACGACGACGGCTAGTTGATTGAGATGCTAAAACAATTGTCGTCATAGTTATCAAACCTTCTGGCTCTGTAAGTAAGTGACCTTCAGTAC
>JBILNA010000020.1:0-9906 GCA_044375255.1 Candidatus Planktophila sp. | reverse complement strand
GTTCTGAAGAGTATGGAATCCCTCGGTTAACTTTTAAAACGCAGAGTAAAGGCAGCACCTTTTCCAAGCTCGGAAGCAACAGTTACTTCGCCGCCATGAGCACGCATCACCGCATCAACAATTGAAAGCCCTAAACCGCTTCCATCTTTGCTATTTCGTTGGCGTGAAGCATCCACCCGATAAAAGCGTTCAAAGATACGGGCTTGATCTTGTGGGGATAAGCCAGGACCATCATCTGCAATAGTGACAAGGGAATCAACATCATCTTTCAAAACTGAAACATTAATAGCTGTGCCCGCAGGAGTATGAGCACGAGCATTAGCTAAAAGATTTGTAACTACCTGATAAATCTTGTCAGCATCACCCTTTGTGATAACTCCAGCTGCAACACTTGTCGAAATTGTGTGATCTGGCCCTGCAGCTTGCGCAGATGTGACCGCCTCTTGCACTAATTCGCTCAAATTAACGTCGGCGATAACAAGTTCACGGGATTGATCCATGCGTGCAAGCATCAATAAATCTTCTACAAGGTAACCCATACGCATTGATTCTTTTTCAATACGAGAAATTAACTCATTTGTTTTTTCGCCATCAGGCACTGCTCCCTGTCGGTGCAACTCTGCAAAGCCACGAATTGCTGTTAAGGGTGTGCGCAGCTCATGGCTAGCGTCAGCAACAAATCGACGCAACTTATCTTCACTTTGCATTCGTGCGTCAAAAGCCTCTTCAATGCGGGAAAGCATTATGTTTAAAGAAGTGCTTAAGCGACCAACTTCGGTATCTGGCTCAAAGTTTTCAAGACGGGCAGAGAGGTCACCAGCTGCAATTTTCTCAGCGGTAGCTTCAATCTTTTCCAGGGGTCGCATACTTAATCTGATTACTTGCCGAGATGCGAATGCAATAAAAATCAGGACTAAGCTTCCAATAATGAGAAATACAGAACCGATTTGTCTGGTTGTTTTATCAAAGTCAGCTAAAGATTGCGCAACAATTACCGAACCCAAAGAAGAAGGTAAAACAGTTGTCGCTACTCGGAAATCAGAACCAGGTGCTTCGATAGTAAATGGTTTACTTCCGTATGCAGCAACCTGTCCAGGCAGTAAACCCTTCACATAATCAGTGATTTTATTGGAGTTAAAGTCGCCACCAATACCGCCAACAAGGTTTCCAAAAGGATCCAAAACCGTTACAGAGATTGTTGTTGGAACACGATTGAGCGGAGTCAGACCTTGGGATTTTGCTTGTTCATCATCTCGATCCCGTTCAATACCTGCGCGATCCAAGCGATCTGCAGTACCACCAATAACACCCAGAAGCTGTTCATCTACTTGTTTAATCAAGTAATCACGAAGTAAGGCCTGAGATCCAACACCTGCACCAATGAACCCGATCGCAGAAAGTACCAATACTCCGATCGTTAAACGATTTCGAAGGCTTGAATTGGCCCAATCTGGATATCGAGTTCGTGATCTCATTGACTACTTAGGCGGCATCCGCAATCGGTAACCAACTCCACGGACTGTGTGAATTAGCGGTGGCTCAAAGGAATCAACCTTCTTGCGCAGGTATGAAATATAAGTTTCAACAATTCCCATGTCGCCACGGAAGTCGTACTGCCATACGTGATCAAGGATTTGTGCCTTTGATACAACGCGATCTGCATTAATAATTAAGTAACGTAGCAGTGCAAATTCAGTTGGTGAAAGATCTAATAGCTCACCAGCACGACGAACTTCATGTGTTGCCTCATCGAGTTCTAAATCAGCAAAGCGCATTTTTTCGTCATCAATTTCAATCTGATCCACACCTGTGCGACGGAGAAGTGCGCGCAAACGTGCAACAAGTTCTTCTAATGAAAATGGCTTAGTCATGTAATCATCGCCGCCAAGAGTTAGACCCTTAACTTTGTCTTCCATGCCATCTTTGGCGGTCAGAAATAAAACTCCTGTATCAACGCCTTCATTACGAATCTTCTTGCACACTTCAAAACCATCAAGATCAGGCAACATGACATCAAGAACCATTGCATGCGGCTTGAAATCTTCAGCTACACGTAGTGCTTCTGCGCCATTGGCCGCAGTGCGGACATCAAAGCCAACAAAGCGAAGGCTTGTAGAAATCAGTTCGCTGATGCTTGCTTCATCATCAACGACGAGAATGCGCTGGCTGTTCTTTTCTAATATTGTAGGCATGGCTAGAGAATGCTCTCACAGCCTGAGTCTTTCCTGAGAACAGGTGGAATTTACCCCTAATTTTTGAGGGTTAGGACTCTTTGACGGAGCGCAGTAATACCTGTGCAACATCTAAGACTTCAACTGCTGACTCCTTGGCGTTCATTCCATCGCTTGTCATCACGCGGCAGAAGGGACAAGCCACTGCGAGCTCGGTCGCACCTGTTGCGATCGCTTCTTCAACACGGTTGATGTTGATGCGGGTACCAATTTTTTCTTCCATCCACATGCGCCCGCCACCAGCACCACAACAAAACGAGCGTTCCTTGTTGCGTGGCATTTCAGTGAGTTCGACACCGGTTGCTTCAAGAATTTCACGTGGTGGTTGGTAGATCTCGTTGTGACGACCCAAATAACAAGGATCATGGAAAGTCATTGCGGTGTGAGACATCTTGATTGGCAGCAAACGCTTTTCACGCAGCAATTGATTGAGCAGCTGTGTGTGGTGAACCATTTCTAGTTCATACCCTTGTTGTCCGTAATCGCGACCGATTGTTGTAAAGCAATGCGGACAAGTGACAACCACTTTTTTCTTACCCTTTGGACGATCACCAAAAGTTTCTTTAAATGTTTCAATATTTTCACGAGCAAGAATTTGATACAGGAATTCATTACCAGCTCGACGCGCAGGATCTCCAGTACAAGTTTCTTTCTTACCAAGAACAGCAAAATTAACTCCGGCCATGTATAAAAGTTCTGCGACAGCCTTTGTTGTCTTCTTTGCACGCTCTTCATATGCACCAGCGCAACCAACCCAGAACAAGTACTCGACTTCTTCAGGTAGTTCACCTTCGACAACATTTACTGGGAAATCACATTCAGCAATCCATGCTTCACGATCTGCGCGGTTAGCGCCCCAAGGATTACCGGCCTTTTCTAGATTTCTAAATGTTCCACCAAGCTCTGAAGGAAATTCAGATTCAACAAGAACCTGGAAACGACGCATGTTAACTATGTGATCAACATGTTCAATATCTACTGGGCACTCGTTCACACATGCACCACAGGTTGTACAGGACCACAAAACATCCAAACTAATCGGTGAATTTTCACCAACTAGCGCTTCATTTTCAACGGTCTTAGCAAAGGCGTGATCACGCATAGCCATGATTAAAAGCTTTGGTGACAATGGTTTTTCGGTGTGCCAAGCAGGGCACTGTGATTGGCAACGACCACATTCTGTACATGTGGACATATCCAGCAGACCCTTCCAAGAAATGTCTGCGCGAGTTCCAAGACCAAAGACATCATCTTCCTTTGGATCTTCAAAGTTAATCTCTTGTCCATGCGACATCATTACTGGCAACGCACCCAGTGAAGATTTTCCATCGGCGTTGCGGCGGAAGAAGATATTGAACGGTGCCAAGAAGCGGTGCCAAGCAACTCCCATTGTTAGATTTGATGCAATGACAATAAACCAGGCCATTGAACCAACAATTTTGATGGTGGCAACGATCTGAATCCAATTTTCTAACTGGGTCAACGTCATTGATTTAAACATCGAAGCGATAAACCAGGTTGTAATGAAGTGGCGGTTCCAAGCTGTTTCATTACCGATCGCACCTTCAAGGCCACGCAAAGCGATAACACAGAAAACAATAAGTAAAATTGTCGCTTCGACGTAATAAGCCTTGCCATTTCCAGAACCAGCAAAACGTGAACGCTTGTTTGTGCGAAGGGTTACCTGACGAATTCCAATCAAGGCAACGATTGAAATACCGGTTGCCCACGCAACTAACTCGGTGATGTATTCGTAAACCCAAAAATGTCCAATAAATGGCAAGGCAAAATATGGATCAATCAATTGTCCATATGCCGTAACCAGTGTGCCGAACAAAACAAAGAAGCCGACCATTACAAACCAGTGCGCCAAGCCAACGACTGAAAAATTAAACATCTTTGTGTGACCAAAGATCTCGCCAAACGCCATTGTGAAGCGCTGCTTTTTATCGTTGCCACGCGTTGAATCTGGTTGACCCTTCTTATAAATCCCAATCAGCTTCTTTGTACGAATAACTAAGAGGACAAGGGCAACAATGGTGATGCCATAGGACAGGCCTGCGAGTGCGAGGTTCATGGGGTAAGGCTATGGCAGGGCTTAGGGAAGTCCGGGAATAAGTTCCTTAAGGGATGTGTTCAACCGGATAGAAACCTGAGTCGCGACGACTCAACCTTTTGGGTATGATCGACTCAGGTTCAGCAGGCCTCGACCCTAAATCAGGCTCGAGAGGGACAAAAGGAGCACACATAATGGCTAGAGCAGTCGGAATCGACCTCGGTACAACTAACAGCTGCGTATCCGTTCTTGAAGGTGGCGAGCCAACGGTTATCGCCAACGCGGAAGGTGCACGCACAACACCATCGATCGTGGCATTTGCTAAAAACGGCGAAGTTCTTGTTGGTGAGGTTGCAAAGCGTCAATCAGTGACCAACGTTGAACGCACTATCCGTTCCGTAAAGCGTCACATGGGTACTAACTGGACCATCGATATCGATGGCAAGAAGTACACATCACAAGAAATTTCAGCACGCGTGTTACAAAAGCTAAAGCGCGATGCAGAGGCATATCTGGGAGAAACAGTTACGGATGCAGTAATCACCGTTCCTGCTTACTTCAATGACGCCCAACGTCAAGCAACAAAAGAAGCTGGCGAGATCGCTGGTCTCAATGTTCTTCGCATCATCAACGAGCCAACTGCTGCAGCGCTCGCTTACGGTCTTGATAAGGCCGATAAGGAACAAACTATTCTTGTCTTCGACCTTGGCGGTGGAACATTTGACGTTTCACTTCTAGAAATCGGCGATGGTGTTGTCGAAGTTAAGGCAACCAACGGCGATAACAACCTTGGTGGAGATGACTGGGATCAAGCACTTGTTGATCACCTAGTACAAACATTTGGCGCAGCAAACGGTATTGATTTAACTAAAGACAAGATGGCGATGCAACGTGTTCGCGAAGCTGCTGAAAAGGCAAAGATTGAACTGTCATCATCACAATCTGCTTCAGTTAATTTGCCATACATCACAGTCGATGCTGAAAAGAATCCACTGTTCATGGATGAAACAATTACGCGCGCACAGTTTCAGCAACTAACAGCAACATTGTTAGAGCGTTGCAAGAAGCCTTTCCAAGCAGTTCTAAAAGATGCTGGAATTCCAATTGCAAACATTCACTCTGTTGTACTAGTTGGTGGATCAACTCGTATGCCAGCAGTTGTCGAACTAGTGAAGGAACTAACTGGCGGCAAAGAGCCAAACAAGGGCGTAAATCCGGACGAGGTTGTTGCGGTCGGAGCATCCCTACAAGCAGGTGTTTTAAAGGGTGAAGTTAAGGATGTATTGCTCCTAGACGTTACTCCGCTGTCACTTGGTATCGAAACCAAGGGTGGCGTAATGACACGTTTGATCGAGCGAAACACAACTATTCCTACAAAGCGCAGTGAAGTGTTTACAACAGCTGATGACAATCAGCCAGCTGTTCAGATTCAGGCATACCAAGGTGAGCGCGAAATGGCGGCTTACAACAAGAAGCTTGGAATGTTTGAACTAACAGGTCTTCCACCTGCACCACGGGGAGTACCACAAATCGAAGTTACCTTTGATATTGATGCAAACGGAATCGTTCATGTATCTGCAAAGGATCTTGGAACAGGTAAAGAGCAGAGCATGACTATTACTGGTGGATCTGCACTGTCTAAGGAAGAAATCGAGCGCATGATGGCTGATGCTGAATCACACGCTGAAGAAGATCGTCAGCGCAAGGAAGAAGCAGAGATCCGCAATGCAGGAGATTCACTTCTGTACTCAACTGAAAAGTTCATCAAGGACAATGAAGAAAAATTGTCTCAAGGTGAAGCTCTTGAGAAGAAGACAGAAACTGAAGCCGCTCTTGCTGAGTTAAAGACCGCGCTTGGTGGTTCAAATTACGAGATGATCAAAACTGCAACTGAAAAGGTTGCAACCGTTAGCCAAGCATTAGGTGCGGCGTTGTACGCAGCGGGTGCAGCTGAAGGTGAAGCAGCACCAGCAGAAGATGGTGTTGAAGATGCCGAGGTCATTGAGGAAGACAGTAAGTGAGCGAAGATACAACTGCAGAAGTTGTAGAAGATGTAGTGGTTGAACCGGGTCAGGAAGCTGACCCGGTTGCAACACTTACCGCCGACTTGCAACGCCTACAAGCCGAGTATGCAAATTACCGAAAGCGTGTAGAGCGCGATCGCGCAGTTGCACATGAAAGCGCAGTAGGTGCGGTGTTAACTGAACTTTTAGCGCTGCTAGATGATGTTGATCGCGCGGAGCAACATGGCGAGCTAACCGGCGGTTTTAAAGCGGTCGCAGACCAGTTAAATTCAATAACTTCACGTATTGGCCTAGAAAAGTACGGCACCACAGGCGAAGCTTTTGATCCTCAGATACATGAGGCTTTGATGCATGATGAATCTGCAGATGTGCTTGTGGCAACCGCATCAAAGATTTTGCAACCTGGTTACAAGTACAAAGAGCGCATTTTGCGTCCTGCACGTGTAGCTGTAACAGATCCAGCAGCAGGAGAATAATTTAAAATGGCGGCCAAAGATCTATACGAGAAGGATTTTTATAAAGTCCTTGGAGCCTCGAAGTCTGATGATCAGGCCACTATCAAACGTAAATATCGAGCCCTAGTTAAAGATTTACATCCAGACACACAGCATGGTGATGCCGTAAAAGAAGAACAGTTCAAGGCGGTATCTGAAGCCTATGAAATTTTGTCTGATCCAAAAAAGCGTGCTGAATATGATGAAGCTCGTTCACTCTTTGCAAGAGGTGGATTCCGGGCTCCGCAAGGCGGCGGTGATTTCGGAGACATCTTCGGTAGCGGAAACCCGCAAGACATTTTTGCTAATTTGTTTGGTGCAGCTGGTGGTCGTCGCGGACCACGCAAAGGGCAAGATTTACAAACAGAGGCAACAATTTCTTTCCGCGAATCAGTTTTTGGAACAACACTTGATCTTCGCTTAGGAATGGATCGCGGACAGTCGCAAAACATTTCAGCCCGCGTTCCTGCTGGAGTTAACGATGGTGCAAAGATTCGTATGAAAGGTAAAGGATCACCCGGAGAAGCAGGCCCCGGTGATCTATTCATACAACTGCATGTAAAGCCGCACCCAATCTTTGGTCGTAAAGGGGAAAACCTCACACTCACTTTGCCCGTTACATTTACTGAAGCTGCCTTAGGTGCCGACATTAAAGTTCCAACTTTGTCCGAAGATTATGTAACGGTACGCATTGCACCTGGAACACCAACCGGTCGCACACTGCGCGTTAAGGGCCGAGGGGTCACAAAAGGCAGTACTACAGGGGATTTATTGGTCACGGTCGAAGTACAGGTCCCACAACGCGTTGACGGTAAAGCACTTGATGCGCTGAAGAAGTTTGCAGAAGAAACAGCGACCGAAGATGTTCGGGTCGACTTTGTGAACAAGGCTAAATTATGAGTGATGTAGAAAAGAACCAACATCCAGATGATGATGCTGGTGTTTATGTCATTTCGGTTGCCGCTGAAATTTCAGGAATGCATCCGCAAACTCTTCGGCATTACGACAAGTTAGGTTTAGTTTCACCTTCACGCACCGAAGGTCGCAACCGCAGATATTCGCTGCGAGACATTGCTTTGCTGCGTACAGTGCAAAAACTTGTTGGTGAAGGAATCAACCATGTCGGCATCAAGCGAATCATTGAACTGGAATCCGCGATGGCAAACATGGCGGTTGAAGTCGCACAGTTACGTATCGAAGTAAATGCACTGCTAGAGCAAAACCCACCAAAAGGTTTGGCATCCCGCCGTAAAGGCGAAGTTATCGTCTACCGAGAAGATAAGTAATTACACGAAGTTAATGCGACCCGACCACTTGCCAAGCGTTGGCTCGACCGGTGATTTCAAAATCTTCTCAATAACTGTCGCATAGACATCACGGAAATCAGTTGTGACCGCCAAATCATTTTTATACAGATTCTTCAGCGATGGTTGTTCTCCGTAGAAACCACCCTTTACCGCGTTGCCGATCATAAACATCGGACCAGAAGTTCCGTGATCTGTTCCTTGTGATCCATTACCAATAACGCGACGACCAAATTCGCTATAAACCATGACGGTTACATCGTTGCTACGAGTAGTTGATTTCAATTGACCCATAAAGCGAGTAAGTGAATCAGAAACAACCCCCAACAAAGCAGCTTGAGCATTTGCCTCGTTAGCGTGGGTATCAAATCCACCTAGCGAAACTGACCACACCTTTGTTGGCGATCCAGCAGCAATTAACTTTGCAACAACATCTAGCTGCTGCGCCAAATTGCTATCTCCGCCAGCGTTTCCACCGTTAGTTGTTGGTAGATCTGGGTCAACAGGTGCAGGAGCTTTTAAGACCGGTTGGACATTGTCAGAAACACTAAACAAATTGCGCATTGAGGTTGCTGCCGCAGCCATCAACTTGGAGTCCTTATTAGAAACTTTTGATAACTGCATGCATTGGTTTGCCAATGTGCCTTTAGGAATAACTAACCCACCTAACGGCAAAGCTGAACCCGAACGCTTTGCACCAGCAAGCATTGGTGGCAAGACAGAACCTAATGAGATTGCAAGCATTGGATCAGAACTTTGAGTATCAATCCAACGGCCTAACCAGCCGGTATTAATGTGTTTTGCAGGAGATGCGGTCTGCCACTTTGCCATAGATGAAAAGTGTGAATGATCTGGATTTGGATAACCAACACCGCGAACAATCGCAACTTTCTTTTGATCCCACAAACCCTTTAGACCCTTCATTGCAGGGTTTAAAGCAAGCTCAGCATCAAGCGGCAAAACCTGATCAGCCTTGTATGAAATATCGGGACGAGATGAGTAATAAATCGGATCTGTGTAAGGAATAACAGTGTTCAAACCATCGTTACCACCATACAAAGTAACTACAACCAAGATTGGTGTATTGGCCGGTAATGGTCGATCAATTGCAGCTTGTGCAATCTGATCGATGCTGAGCAATGGGGCTGCTGCACCAACTGCAACCGCACCTGAGGTTAGCTTAAGAAACTTTCTTCTGGTTACTGTATCCATCGTCGTCTCCTATGCACTCACTAAGTATTCAGGGCTACATAAAGCAAGCAATGCAAACTGTGCTGGATCTGATTGAGCTTCACGCAAAGCGTTCTTGGTGCGTGGACTCCATTCAGCAATACCAAGCCAATCAGCACTTTGTATCAGGCGTTGTGCAGGTGTTAAAGATTTCAGAACTTTTAAATCACTTTGCTTAATCAACCATGTCGCAAAAGAGAGTCGATATTGGGCGGTCGCAGATGAAAGCCACGCTTCACCTGCAGGCCAACCACCCACATTGGGTGGAGAAAATGGCACTTGGCCAAGTTTTTCTAAGAAATTAATCATCTGTGCTGGGGTCTTTAAGGCAGATGGAGTTAATTCCAAAGCACGGCAAGCAGAAATAAACCATTCAACCGGTGATTTCACCATCGCATATTTTACATCACGCATTGCAGGATCACTTGCCATTGCAGCAACTGCCGCTGAAATATCACGTGAAGCAAATGCATTCGTTGCTGAAAAACCTGCTGGCATATCTTCAGTGCTTGATACAAATCGATACCACAAACGCTCAGCTACGAATTTCGCGCTGTCATCACGGGC
>JBILNA010000146.1:0-2552 GCA_044375255.1 Candidatus Planktophila sp. | reverse complement strand
GCAGGCCTTGGTGTTACCGGAGTTACTTCTCCAACTTTTGTTATTTCAAGGGTACATAAAGCCGCTATCCCATTTATCCATGTTGATGCTTATCGTTTGGTGGACTCTGAAAATCCAAACCTTTACTTGGATGATTTAGATCTAGATATTACTAATTCAATTACTGTAATCGAATGGGGTGGAGCTGAATCTGCACGCCTTAGTGAAGATCGACTGGAGATAAGGATCGATCGCAGTAGTGAAGAACGCAGCGTTGAAATCAAAACTGTTGGCCCACGTTGGGCAGGGTTTTCGCTATGAGTAAAGTTTTAGCAATTGATACTTCAACTTCACGCACTAGCGTGGCAATCATTGAAAATGGAATGGTTGTGTTCAGCGGCTTCAGAGATGGAGCAACTGCGCACGGACCATCGTTGCCAGCACTAGTACAAGAAGCTTTAGCAATCAGTGATGTTGATGAAGTTGTTGTTGGCATGGGCCCAGGACCATTTACTGGCCTGCGCGTTGGAATTGCTTTTGCACAAAGTTTTGCTTTAGCTCGCGAGATTCCGGTTCGCGGTGTGTGTTCACTAGATGCAATCGCAGCTCAAGTTACAGACAAAGATTTCATCATCACAGTAGATGCACGTCGTAAAGAGGTTTATTGGGCACGGTATGTAGGCGGAGTTCGGGTTGCAGAACCTGCAGTCAACTTTCCTGCAGATGTAACTGGAGCAACTATTCACGCCGATCTTTTTCCGGACATGAAAGCTTTGGTGAATTTGTCAGGCGATGTACAGGAGCCGATTTATTTGCGCAGACCAGACGCGGTAGCGACGGCGGATAGGCCATGACCTTATATCGCCAAGCTAATGCCTTTGATCTTCCGGTCTTTGTATCTTTAGATAAAGAGTTGTTTCCATATTCGCCGTGGTCTGCATCCCAATACAAAGAAGAATTTTCTTCTCCAACCCGACACTTTGTGGTTGCAGTAGATGAAGCAGAAAGCATCATCGGCTACGCAGGAGTTTTCGCACCGGGCGGGACCGAAGCTGATGTACTTACGGTGGGAGTAATCCCTACCCATCGCGGAAAAGGTATTGCACGCCAGTTAATGGCCATGATTACTGATTGGGCTATGCAGCAAGGCTCAATCGCAATGATGCTCGAAGTCAAAGTAGATAACCTCGAAGCTATTGGTTTATATGAATCTCTGGGGTATTCAAAACTTAATACCCGTAAGGATTACTTCGGGGCAGGTCTAGATGCCCTTGTTATGCGATTGGATCTGCAATGACTCAGTCAATTGTTTTAGGTATCGAAACATCATGTGATGAAACAGCGGTTGGAATTGTTCGTGGCCGTACCTTGCTGGCCAATGTCATTGCATCAAGTGTTGAAGAACATGCACGATTTGGGGGAGTAGTTCCTGAAATTGCAAGCCGTGCTCACCTAGAAGCGATGATTCCAACTTTGCATCAAGCGCTAAAAGATTCCAAAATTTCGCTAAAGGACATAGATGCTGTTGCTGTTACTGGTGGCCCTGGATTAGTTGGTGCGCTACTTGTCGGTGTTGGCTCTGCTGCGGGTTTGGCGCTTGGATTAAACAAACCAATTTATGCGGTCAA
This sequence comes from Candidatus Planktophila sp., assembly GCA_044375255.1. Taxonomy (GTDB): domain Bacteria; phylum Actinomycetota; class Actinomycetes; order Nanopelagicales; family Nanopelagicaceae; genus Planktophila. The sequence continues at coordinate 945 of JBILNA010000146.1, read as the reverse complement.
TCATTTAGCGGCACATGTAAGTGTTGATTACTTAACTCATGACAAACCACTTGATCCAACCATTGCATTGTTGGTGAGCGGTGGCCACTCTTCGTTGCTACAAGTTGATGACATCACAGGATCAATCACAAAGCTTGGCGAAACTATGGATGATGCTGCTGGCGAGGCATTTGATAAAATTGCTCGGGTCATGAAGTTAGGTTTCCCCGGAGGACCTGCGATCGATAAATTAGCTGTTGATGGAAATGCGAGCGCCATTGATTTTCCACGTGGCCTAACAACATCAAATGATTGGCAAACCCGCCCTTTTGATTTTTCTTTCTCTGGTTTAAAAACCGCAGTTGCTAGATATTTAGAAGCAACGCCAGATTACGCACGAGCAGATGTCGCAGCCTCTTTCCAAGAAGCGATCGTTGATGTTTTGTTGCAAAAAGCCCTTGCTGCCTGCAAACAATCCGGAATTGATTCACTTGTGATCGCTGGCGGCGTCGCGGCTAATTCAAGACTTCGCACCGTGGCCCAAGAACGGTGTGACAAGGCCGCAATCCAGCTGCGGGTTCCAGCTCCTGGGCTATGCACCGATAACGGGGCGATGGTCGCTGCCCTTGGCTCGTTGATGGTGTCAGCGGGCCGCACGCCCAGCCCAGTGGCCTTTGACGCTGATTCAAGCCTGCCTGTGACCGTCATAAGCCTGAGCTAACTCAATTTGCCGTGTGAGTAGGGCCCGCCTAGAGTTTGCTTTAGCACTCACGACCCGAGTCTGCTAATTCGGTTCGCATGAGGAAACCAAAAGGTAAAACTTAGAAGGAGCACACCATGGCAGTAAAGCCACTCGAAGATCGCATTGTTATCAAGACAAATGAAGCTGAGACAACAACAGCATCAGGTCTTGTTATTCCAGATACAGCAAAAGAGAAGCCACAGGAAGGCACTGTTATCGCAGTA
>JBILNA010000019.1:0-10124 GCA_044375255.1 Candidatus Planktophila sp. | reverse complement strand
CTTCGTGGTAGCCCACTTGGAATGGCCTGACATGGCTTCACCTCACCTAGCTAAAGATCAAACTTTTACTTATTGGTCTACTTTACCTTCTGAAGTGCGGGACGGGCTACTTGCTCAATGAAATACCGATGTACTCGATTATCACCTGTGATTTCCGGGTGGAAAGAAGTTGCTAGAGCCGTCTTCGAGCGAACCGCAACAGGATGGTTATCAATTGATGCCAGGACCTGAACTGAGTCGGCTACCTTCTCAACCCACGGCGCTCGAATGAATACAGCTCGGATTAAATCTTCTGATCCATCAATAAATGAAATATCTGATTCAAAGGAATCTACCTGTCGTCCAAATGCATTTCTTCGCACGGTAATATCTAAACCACCAAAGCTTTTTTGACCCTCTTTTGCATCAAGAATCTGATCTGCTAACAAAATCATTCCAGCACATGAACCATAAACTGGCATTCCGTTGCTTATTTTGCTTTTGATTAGCTCAAAAATGCCAAATACTTCTGCAAGTTGAGCGATAGTAGTTGACTCTCCCCCAGGCAAAATCAAAGCATCAATGCCTTCGATTTCACTTGCACGTCGCACTGCAAACGCTTCTACTTCACAAGTGCGTAAGGCTTCAATGTGTTCACGCACATCACCTTGTAGAGCTAAAACTCCAACCTTCATTGAAAGTGAAATTACCAGCCGCGTTCTGAAAGACGATGTGGGGCTGGCAGATCGGCAACATTGATTCCAACCATCGCCTCACCCAAGCCACGTGATGCATCAGCTATAACCTTTGGATCATCCCAAAATGTTGTTGCCTTAACACATGCTGCTGCGCGTTGTGCTGGGTTTCCAGATTTGAAAATTCCTGATCCGATAAAGACTCCATCCGCGCCCATGCTCATCATCAACGCAGCATCAGCGGGAGTTGCAATACCACCAGCTGTGAAAAGAACTACTGGAAGCTTTCCAGTTTGTGCAACTTCCTTCACTAAATCATATGGAGCTTGAAGTTCCTTGGCGGCGACATAAAGCTCATCTTCGCGCAATGATGAAAGTCGACGGATTTCGCCACCGATCATTCGCATGTGTTGCATCGCATTTGAAACATCACCAGTACCGGCTTCGCCTTTAGAACGAATCATGGCTGCACCCTCGTTAATTCGGCGAAGTGCTTCTCCTAAGTTAGTCGCACCACACACAAATGGAACTGTGAAATCAAACTTATCAATATGGTTTACATAATCTGCAGGGGTCAAAACTTCTGATTCATCAATGTAATCAACGCCAAGGGATTCCAGAACTCGAGCTTCGACAAAATGTCCGATACGAGCTTTTGCCATCACTGGGATAGACACTGCTGCTTGGATTTTCTCGATCATGTCAGGGTCTGACATTCGAGCTACTCCGCCTTGTGCACGGATATCTGCAGGTACGCGCTCCAACGCCATGACTGCAACTGCGCCAGCATCTTCTGCGATCTTTGCTTGTTCGGCGTTTACGACATCCATGATGACGCCGCCCTTGAGCATCTCCGCCATTCCGCGCTTTACGCGACCGGTGCCAGTTACTTCAGCCATGATTTAGTACTCCGCTTCAATCGAAAGATAGAGCCCAATCCTACTTCGTCTTTTCAATAGCGCGAGACGTAAATTCAGGCTCGCGATCAGTCAAAGCTACCCAAACTTGCCCCGGATCAAAGTTCATGACTGTGCCATCACTAAATGAATAGGTGGTTCCTGAATTGGCGGTGGGCCTACTCCACGTCGTTACAAAGCGTTCTCCATTGCGAAGTACATAGGCCTTGCCTGTACCTATCGTCTCGGACAAAGGAGTGACACCACCAAATTTGTCGCCATATTCTGAAGGTGAAATTTTCACCATTTGAATTACGAAGGTTGAGGGTCCAAGGACAAAGCCACTTTCTGCAAGGTTCAAATTATTATTGTGCGATAGAAGCCATCGGGATTCTGTATCCGACCATTCTGCAGAATATGTTGCCGCTGGCCAAGTCACATCAACCTTTTGAGTTGGAGTACCACCCTCTTGCAGTTCTCCGAAAACAAAACCTACACTTTTGGCAAAATCAACTTGCAGATCATTGTCGCTGATTTTCTGCATCAACAAATCTGCTCGAAGTACCATCGCATAGGGTTGATTACGGTTTGGGTCAGTTGTGTAGATCGTTGGACTTTGCCGTTGTGCGCCTAAATCTTGAAGATTCGCCGCTGCAATCACCGGAAGAAGTTTTCGCTGCGCTCCACTGTAGGCAAAAGCAACTCGACCAAATTGACTCAAGATGTCGATATCCGAAATTCGTGCACTACGAACCGGACCGACTCTTTGTGGGATTACTGTGGAAAAAATGGCTGCCAATCTAGTGAGGCCACCCTCTACCTGTTCAATGTAAACTATTTCGGCATCTTCTAATCCAATTTGAGGATGAGCCGCATTTGTATCATCAATCTTTACGGCTAGAACTTGCCCATCAATTCCTTCTCTACCGCTGAGAACACTGGTTGCCTTTTTCTCTGGCAATAAATCTGAAACTGCAGCACATCCTGCTAGGGCCAGCGAACTCAGAAGAATCAAAACTAAAAAACGCTTAGAGAACATCAGATTCAAATTCATATGTAATCGGTTGCGGCGCTGTTCCTGCCAGTCTGAAAAGTCGCACAATCAACTTACTGCGGACCATATTAGTTCGGGATACCGCATCGGTGTGAATTGCGATTGCAACTCTAATTTTGTCGGTTAAGCCAGATAACTCAGTGAGCAGAGCACTATCTGCCGCGGTAGCCAAATGTTGAGAATCTTCAAGAAGTAGGCCAAGGGCACCTGATAATCCGCTTTCAGCTTGTGAACGGCTTTGAATGTTTGCATCCCGTGCTTGGTAAGCCGCGGCTGTTAACAACATTGATGAAGCCGGATCAGCAATATCACTATGAGCAATTTCCAAAGCAACCGCAGCTCTTTTCTGCAGAAGAACATCTAAATTTGCCCAACTGGTTTCAACTCTATGGTGCAACCTATCCAAACGAGTTGCAGTAAATGACAGATACCACAAAACAATTAGGACTATGAGTACAAAGATTAACCACCGCGTCATTGCTTCTCCTCTTTACCCAGGAATCTATTCCATGGACGGGTGTCAGATGCCAATCGAACTTTCTGGCTGCCTACTATGGACATTTCATAGACTGAGTAAATCTGCTCTGCAACAACTGTCCAATCAAAGAGCTTGGCTCGCTCTTTACCTCTAGAGGACAACCCTTGCCTTTTCTTCTCATCCCGCAAAAGATCAATTACAACCTTAGCTAATTCCGTAGAACTCTCTGATTCAAATAGTGCGCCAAATTCCCCGTGGCCCAGCAAATCATCAAAAGCAGGAATATCACTTGCTACAACGCAGGCACCGCCCGCCAAGGCTTCTGCCAAAATAATTCCGAAAGATTCGCCTCCTGTATTTGGGGCAACATAAACAGCAACAGATGACATGAAATTCGCTTTTTCAGTTTCAGTGATCTTTCCCAGAAACTCAAACCTTTCTCGCAATTGCGGATCAATACTCTCGATGACTTTGGTTGGATCACCTGGACCGGCTACCAGTATCTTTACATCGGGTGCGAAGCGAGAAATAACAGGCAGGGCATCAACAAGCACGCTCAGACCTTTGCGCGGCTCTTCAAATCTACCGATGAATCCAATCGTGTTTCCAGACCACTTTTCGATTCGATCTCCGTCCGCGTAGCGATTGGCATAAATTCCATTGGGAATGATGACAGCGTCGGTATCCAAGTGATCAGTAAGTGTTAAGCGTGCAGCCTCAGAAACCGCGATTCTGGCTGAAAGTTTTTCGATTGCCGGTTCAAGAATTGGACCGATTGCAAAGATAATCTTCTGTCGTTTCGCAGCTGCGTGAAATGTTCCAACCATTGGCCCATCTGCAGCCCAACACGCCAACAGCGAAATGGAGGGAATCGCGGGTTCATGCAAATGCAGCAAATCAAATTCTCCCTGTGAAATCCATTGTCGAACACGAGCAAAAGCGACAGGTCCAAACAAAACTCTTGCCACTGCACCGTTGTAAGGAATAGAGATTGGCTTACCTGCGTTAACAACATAATCAGGAAGATTTGTTTCATCGATAGCTGGTGCTAGTACTGAGACATTGTGACCCGATGCGATTAAGAATTCTGCCAAATCACGAATATGATTTTGTACCCCACCTGGCGTATCCCAGCTATAGGGGCAAACAATTCCAATTTTTAGTGAACGATTAAGCACTATGCCCGTTCCTTGAAGTCGCCATCAATCCAGATACGTTGCAACATGTGCCAGTCTCCAGGATTCTCCGAGATTCCATCCTCAAAATACTGCGCTGTCATCTGAACGATCTCTTTTACCTTACTGCTTTCATCTCCCAAACTTGGCAAAACAATATTTCGAAATTCTATATGCACGCCATTTTCTGTGTAAGAAACAAAAGCGGTAATCAGCGGAGCCTTGGTTCTCAGGGCAAGCAAGGCAGGTCCTGCCGGCATTCGAGCCGTACCACCAAAGAAATCAACCTCAATGCCCGAACGAGAAAGATCTCTGTCCGACACCAATGCAACTAAAGCGCCTTGGTTTAGTCTTTCCTCCAAAGTGTTAAGTACTCGCCCATCTAAGGGTAGAACCTCCATACCCATCGCTTGTCGGTATGCAAGAAACCTTAGGAACAATTTCTCTGGTTTTAAACGCTCTGCAACGGTCACAAGCCGAATACCCTTGGCGCAGAAATAAGCTCCCGCATGATCCCAATTTCCGGCGTGAGGAACTGCAACGATTACACCGGTTTTAGCTTCAATCGCATCTATGAGTAAATGCTCATTCGTGACCGTAACGGTTTCAAGAATTCTCTCCCTGCTCCAATCCGGTAATCGAAATGTGTCGCACCAATATCGCATGTACGAGCGCATTGCCTCGATAACTAGCAGATCCAAATCCAAACTCGTCATACCAGGTTGAGTTCTCGAAAGATTCGAACGCAATCTTTGAACACTCTTACCGTTGCGCTTAACTAGAAAATCAGAAACCCAATACGCAACTTTGTAAGCCATGCTTTCTGGCAACCACCTAACCACTCGCCAGCCTGCGAAATAAACATACGCCGAAAAATTATCTTTCACTTTTACCTGCTCGCTTCACGATCAACATGCGTTGCACAACTGTAAATGACCCAAGAATCGCCAATAGCCACATGCCGACTGAAAGTACATAAGGCACACCCAGGCCATCAAAACCAATAGCTGCTAATGAAATAATCAAACGTTCTGTTCGTTCTGCAATTCCTCCCGAACAGGAGACTCCGAAACTTTCTGCCTTAGCTCTAATGTAAGGAACTAGCAATCCTGTTACCAAGGTTGCCAGGGCTACATAAGCCAACGGATCATCTTGATTAATTAAGAAAATAGTCACACCAATTAGAATCGAAGAATCGGTTATACGATCAATTGTCGAATCCAGGAAAGCGCCCCAGCGGCTAGAACCCGCACTGGACAATCGCGCCATAGTTCCATCGAAAAGGTCGCTCAAAGCCAAAATACATATAACAAGGGTGCCGATAAAGAAATCGCCTTGTGGGTAAAAATACAAGGAGCAGATCACAACTCCTGTTGCTCCTATCCACGTTACTGCGTTAGGGGTTAGGCCACGGCGCAACGCAAAAGCTGCCACCGGGGTAATTACTCGGGTGACTGCTGGCTTCAAACGCGCACTTAACATCAAGGAGCATCGTAGGCTGAGCCAGTGCAAACACAAATCACCAAGGGCTTAATTCATGTATTTGGCCATCCAAGTGCCGAGCCTGAACTTGTAGCCCAATGCTTTGGCGGCGCCTTTACCCAAGAAGTTCACAGTGACAGCGACTTGGCGATATTTGCAATCAACCCATCTGCAGGGGTTGATCAAGAGACTATTTCGAGATGGGCCGAGCTGGATGAGTATCAGATTCCAAGACTTGTCGTTGTTACTCATTTAGAAAAACAAGAAGCAGACTTTGATGATGCTGTAATGATTGCCAATCGTGTTTTTTCTCCGATGGCTACACCATATTTAGTACTGCATGATGAAGCAGGCTTACCTATCGCCCTTATTTCTCTTGGCGATTTATCAATAGTGGATTACTCAACGACTCCCCCAACTTCTCGGATGAGTGATCCTGAACACCAAACATTAGTTCAAGAGTTTCGAGATGAATATCTAGAATTAGTTCAAGCCAGCGGTGATCAAGCTTTCGCTGCGGGATTGCTCTTTCCGGCTATTCCATTGTGGATTGAAAAAGGAATCGGCGTCGACATAGTTCACGAATACATTAAAGAGCTAAATCTTTAATTACCAGGCAGAGGCGAGTTCGTCTCGGGTTAAGTGCAACAACTGAGGCATCACCTTCGTTTTTCCAATTATTGGCATGAAATTTGCATCGCCGCTCCAACGAGGAACGACATGCTGGTGAATGTGTGCAGCAACACCAGCACCTGAAATCGCACCTTGATTCATTCCCAGATTAAATCCTTCTGGGGCTGAAACTTTCCTGATTGTTTTCATTGCATGAGCTGTAAGTGCAGATATCTCATTACGTTCCCCTTCACTTAAATCCGTGAGGTCGGCAACATGTCGGAATGCACACACCAATAGATGTCCAGGGTTGTATGGATAAAGATTCATGACAACGTAGGCGGTTTTACCTCGATAGACAATCAAACCCTCTTCATCACTTTTCTCAGGTATCGAACAAAATGGGCACGCGATGTCATTGCTATCTAGCGGTCTATTTTCACCGCGCAAGTACTCCAGACGATGTGGAGCCCACAATCGGGCCCAACTATCAGGCATGCCAGCACCATTTACTTCAAGGCTCATTGGCTAAACCTGAGTTCGTTCGGCAACGACCTTTTTGATTTCTGCGATTGCATCAGCTATCGGAATTCCATTTTTTTGCTCGCCATTGCGATAACGGAATGAAACTGCGCCCGCTTTTTGATCTTCTTCACCAGCTATGACCATAAATGGGATCTTTTGCATCTGCGCATTTCGAACTTTCTTCTGCATTCGATCATCTGAAGCATCTAGCTCTGCGCGAATTCCCGCTCTACGCATTGCTTTCATGACCTCGCCCAAATAATCAGAAAAAGTATCAGCAACGGGAATACCAATAGCTTGAACCGGAGCTAACCATGGAGGAAAAGCTCCGCTGTAGTGTTCGGTTAGAACTCCGAAGAAGCGTTCAATAGAGCCGAACAACGCTCTATGAATCATTACCGGGCGCTGACGAGTTCCATCTGTTGCAGAATATTCAAGTTCAAAGCGCTGCGGTAATTGGAAATCAACTTGAATCGTCGACATCTGCCAGGTACGACCAATAGCGTCTTTTGCTTGCACCGAAATCTTAGGACCATAAAAAGCTGCTCCACCTTCATCCAAAACTAATTCCAGATTTTGTGCTGTCGCAGCTTTGCGAAGGGCATCTGTAGCCTCGGCCCAATCCGCATCATCACCAACAAACTTTTCTTCATTCTTGGTTGATAGTTCAAGGTAGAACTCATTCAAGCCGTAATCACGAAGCAAATTCAAAACGAATGTCAAAAGTGAATCAAGCTCCCCCACCATTTGTTCCTTGGTGCAATAGATATGCGCATCATCTTGGGTGAAACCGCGAGCTCGCGTGATTCCGTGCAGAACACCCGATTTTTCATAGCGATACACCGTTCCAAATTCAAAAAGGCGCAAAGGCAACTCGCGATACGAACGACCGCGTGATTTATAAATCAAATTGTGAAAAGGACAATTCATAGGCTTCATGTAGTACTGCTGGCCAGCCTTCTTGATTGTGCCATCTGGATTTAGCTCTTCATCAAGAATCATTGGTGGATACATTCCATCGGCATACCACTGCAAGTGACCCGAAGTTTCAAAGAGTGCTGCTTTAGTTAAATGTGGCGAATAAACAAATTCGTAGTTTTCTTCTTCATGTCGGATACGTGAGTAGTCCTCCATGGCCCGGCGAACGATTCCGCCCTTGGGATGAAATACTGCCAAACCAGAACCGATTTCTTCTGGAAAAGAAAATAAATCAAGTTCAGTACCTAAACGGCGATGATCTCTTTTTTCTGCCTCTGCTAGAAGCTCAAGGTAAGCATTCAGTTCATCTTGTGATGGCCATGCAGTTCCATAAATTCTTTGAAGCATTGGGTTCTTTTCAGATCCGCGCCAATACGCTGCAGCTGTTCGCATTAACTTGAAAGCTGGAATGTGCTTAGTTGATGGCAAGTGAGGACCGCGACATAGATCGCTCCACACCGGATTTCCATCTCTGCCCAAGTTGTCGTAAATCGTAAGTTCAGAGCCTCCAACTTCGACCGATGCTTCTTCCCCAGCGGGACCCTTAATTCCGATGAGCTCGCACTTGTATGGTTCGTGCGCTAACTCTGTAAGAGCCTCGGCTTCGGTTGTGACACGACGGCGAAATCTCTGTCCCTCTTTAACGATCTTGCGCATCGCACTTTCAATTTTTACTAAGTCATCCGGATTAAATGTGTTGGTTGGATCGAAGTCGTAGTAAAAACCATCTTTAATCGGAGGACCAATGCCCAGGCGAGTGTTTGCATAAACTTCTTGAACTGCTTGTGCCATGACATGTGCAGTTGAGTGACGAAGAACCGCTAAACCATCAGGTGATGAAATTAAAACTGAATCGACGACATCGCCTTCTGACAGTTCGGTCCACAAATCTTTAAGGACACCATTGACACGACACACGACTACATCTTTGTTATCCGCGAAGATATGTGTCGGGCGTTGATCTGCCTCGAGCGTTAGGGCAGCGCCATCAACAGTGATCGAAATCTGGGACATGTGGTTAGCCTACCGAAGTCCTAAGCGCCATCGCTTCAATTTCGAACTGGAAATCCGGAGATTGCTTAACTTCTCTTCCATCAATGGAGGCAACCGGTTGAGCTATTCGCAAACTGCTCAACAAGAACGCTGATTCAACCCGCGGCATTTCCGACCTATCAATGCTTCTGACAGATACACCGCAGTATTCGATAACTAAGGCTCGCATGACTCCGGGTAAGACGCCATCACTTATCGGCGGAGTAACCCATTTGTCAGCTATTCGAAAAAGAAGGTTGCTGACCGATCCTTCACAAATCTTTCCTCTTTCATTGCAAACAATCGCTTCATCTGCCCCTAAAGCTTTGATGGATTCCAGAATTCCTAGTCGAAAGTCGTACGGGTAGCTTTTTATGGGTTGACCCTGGACGGCAATCGCCTCGTCGTAACTCAAAAGTTTCGCAGGTTGATTAGTTGACTCATATGGAAGGTGAACCGCGCTCCAATTTCCATTGTGACCAAATGAAAGCCGCAATAACCCGACAGGATGCTGCTCAGTTAGACATAGCTCTTCAACCGAACTTCTCACCAAATCTTCTGGTGGAATTCGAAATCCAATCTGCTGGGAACTAGCAACTGCACGACGCATATGTCGAGACATTGCCCACGGCTTGTTATCAACAGTCTTTATTGTTTCGAAGACTCCTGTGCCGCTCATCCAGCCCTTGTCGTTGCAATCACTTTCATTGATCGGCACGAGCACACCGTTTTGTATAACTCTCATTAGATTAGCCCTGCGGCAATCTTGATCAGTCGCGAAGCTTTTAGTTCAGTTTCTTCCCATTCAGCCTGTGATTGACTACTAAAAGTGATGCCTGCACCTGTTCCGAAATGGATTTTCTCATCCTTCCAGAAAATACGAATAGCTACAGATAGCAACGCTTGATCACCTTGTACCCAACCCAGAACTCCACAGTAAGGACCTCGTGGCTTTTCATGTTCTGCAATAACTGAAACCGCTGATGATTTGGGTGCTCCACTAACCGAACCGGGAGGTGAGATAGACGCAAGAATGCTGCTCCACGAAATACCTGGAACTAAATCTCCTTCAACATCTGAGACCAAATGCTGCAAACCAGGATGATCCTGACTGTAGAGAAGTCGCGAGACTTCGACAGTTCCACTCTGGCTAATCATTCCTAGATCATTGCGCATGAGATCCACAATCATGATGTTCTCAGACCGATCCTTAATTCC
>JBILNA010000145.1:0-2575 GCA_044375255.1 Candidatus Planktophila sp. | reverse complement strand
ATTCAATTCCATGCCACAGTGGCAAGGCCATAATTATTTTTTCGAGCCAATCTGGATAGACGGAGATTGGATAGAGAGAACCTGAAAATAGTGTCATAGGAAGCAGCACGAAGTTAATGACACCCATCTGCTGATATGTCTTGAAATAAGATGTTATAGCCATACCAAAAGATGCGAAACCAAATGCGATCAGGGATGCTGCCGGAATTGCCAAGATCGCCCAGAAGCTCGGCGTTAGGCCCAGGGCTGTGACTACGGTTAAGAAGCCAAGTGAATACACAAGACCACGAATGAGAGCCCAAGTGATTTCACCCAGTGCGATATCCAGTGGTCCTAGTGGAGTTGAGAGCATTGTTTTGTATAACTTTGATTCATTGAGTTTCCAGAAAACATTCCAGGTTGAATCATAAATTGCACCATTCATGGCACTGTTAGCTAGCAAACCAGGTGCTATAAAAAGCGTGTAATCAATTGTTGTGTTTCCGGTTGTTACGTCGCCAACAAGGTTTCCCATTCCGTAGCCAAAAGCTAAAAGAAATAGAACAGGCTCTAGAAAGCCTGTAACAACTGGAACCCAGGTCGATGATCTAAAAGCAATCCAGCCACGCTCGAGTAGTACGTGGGAACGCCCTGCATACATCGCGCTCGTTTTTCTGCTCTCTGCAATTTGCACCGCAGTCTTCACTTTGCCAACCTCTTTTCAAATTGGCGAGCAGCTAGAACTAGCCCAACAACTAGAAGTAAGGCTAGAACAGTGAAATGAACCATGACCATCAAGCTACTAATTCCATAGTCGTATGCAGCTTCGCGGCCCAGTTCAGTTGCGTGCCACAAAGGTGAGACCCAACCAATAGGTTGTAGGTAAATTGGCATTGAAGACAAGGGAAAGAATGTTCCAGAGAATAAGAACATAGGCATGAGAACCAAACGGCCCAGAACATTAAAGAATTGATCTTCCTTTTCAATCTTTGCGGCCGCAAAAAGCATTAATGCACCAAAGGATCCACCACCAAAAATAGCAACTGGTACAAGCCATGCACTGACGCCAAAGTCAACAACATTAAAGGCAAGCAAAAGCAGGTAGTAGACAATGACAGAAAAGACTGCGCGACAGAGAGCGGCCAAATAAACACCGATTGCTATCTGTCGACCAGTGATAGGCGTTGCATTTTGTGCGAAGAAAAGTTTGCGCCACTTAAAGCCCTCAATAGTCGGGAATACCGTTTCATCCATAACCCCTGTAATTGCAGTGTTTGCCAATAAGGCAGGAGCGATAAAAGCAATGTATTTGATGCCGTTTGTGCCGCTTGTACCCGACCCTTGCTCGACCAGGACCCCAATACCAATACCTACTGCGATTAAGTAAAACAGAGGATTTCCGATATCTACCGCCGCGATGATTGTTCGCCACTTAGACATCGACTTCAAACGGGCCGAAGCTATGTATAAAGCCCCGAAACGTTGAATCTGTGGAACATCAATGCCTGAGTTCATTCAATCAAAGTTCTTCCGGTTAAGCGCAAGAAGACATCTTCAAGTGAACTACGACGTACAAGTGAGGTAGTCGCATGCATGCCCGCGTGAGTGATTTTCTCTAGAAGTGCTTCGCCATCTTCGGTATACATCAGTAAGCGATCTGGCAAAGTTTCCATTCGCTCACACATATCTGCAAGTTTTGGGGCAACCTCTTTATTGCGGTCACTTCCAAAGCGAACTTCAAGAACTTCTTTACTTGAATACTCTTTAATCAACCCAGCAGGTGAGCCACCAGCCATGATCGAACCTTTATCCATCACAACAAGACGATCACATAGTTGTTCTGCTTCATCCATAAAGTGTGTTGTGAGAACAAGAGTTACGCCTTGCTCCTTCAGACGGAACAATCGATCCCACAAAATATGACGAGCTTGTGGATCTAACCCTGTAGTTGGTTCATCAAGTAATAAAATGTCTGGCTCACTAACAAGTCCACGAGCAATTGTTAAACGACGCTTCATTCCACCGCTGAGAGCTTCAACTTTAACATCGCGCTTTTCTTCAAGTTGTGCGAACTCAAGAAGTTCTTCAATCTTGCCCTTGATAAACTTCTTAGACAAGCCAAAATAGCGCCCATAGATGTAGAGATTCTCAGAAACAGTTAAATCGTTATCCAAATTATCTTGTTGTGGGACAACGCCAAGGTGGGCACGAACAAGAGGACCAAATTGTTCTGGATCCTTTTCAAGAATCTGGACAGTGCCAGATGTACGCGTGGAGGTCGCAGCCAAGATACGCATAGTGGTCGATTTACCTGCGCCATTAGGGCCTAGTAAACCAAAGGACTCACCCTTAGCTACATCGAAGTCGATCCCGTTTACAGCGGTGAAATCCCCGAAAACCTTGGTTAAACCACGTACAGAAATGAGTGGATTAGACATCTTTCTATTCTACCTGAGTATTGTTAACCCACGTGCGATTCATAAATGAACCTACCCACGACCTCACCTATGACGATGTCTTCATGGTGCCAAGCCGTTCCGAACTTTCATCCAGAATGGATGTTGATCTTTCATCCATAGATGGAACCGGAACAACG
>JBILNA010000144.1:0-2605 GCA_044375255.1 Candidatus Planktophila sp. | reverse complement strand
ATGGATGCAGAAGCTTCTAGTACTTGGTACTGCCATTGGTTCAGAGAATCAATGGCACGCGCAAGGCTTGGCGCAGAACAGGCACGAACTGCAAGTGATGCAATATCTGAAGGCACCGGGGCAATTAGATCTGGACGGGCGTTAAAAAGATTTAAGAAGGCAGCATCATCAACACTACGTAGGTAGTCGGAGAAAGAGCGCATTTCCATAACTTGCCTACATTACTGGCATTTAGGGTGTTCTTGTTAATCAGCCTCTACGTTTACGCGGGGTCAGCCAGGTGGCAAGAGCAGCCAGACGAACAACGAGTGGGGAGATTGCTTTACCAATAAATCGTGCCTTACGAAAATCATGGATCGGCCAGCCTTCTGCCATTGCACGCAAACCAAGTAAGGCATCGGGATTAATTACAGACGGGTGTCCAACGCATAGCAAGAGCGGAAGATCATTGTTGCTATCTGAAAAAGCTAAACATTCCTTTAAGTCAAAGCCTTTTTCTTTTGAAAGCTGTGTGACGGCAATTGCCTTTTCTTTCCCGTGCAACAAAGCACCATTCATTCGACCTGTATAGACCCCATCCCTGATTTCTGCTTTGCTGCCAAGTGCGCCAGTCAAACCTAATCTCTGTGCAATAAGAACTGCCATATCTTCGGGCGCAGCTGTTACTAAATAGACCTCACTACCTTCAGCAACTAAAGATTGAGCAATATCAATTGTTCCTTGCCACATTGCTGGCGATACAAACTCATCATAAATTTCTTGAGCGATTGCTTCGATATCTTTAACGTTATGCCCGCCAATAAAATCTGTAGCGGCATCTTGAAATCTTTGAATCTCTTCTTTGTTTTCTTTGCCCGTTAAGCGAAATCTCAGATTAGCTAAAACGAAACGTGAAATATCCTTCTTGGTGAAGTATCCACGTTGGTACATACCTCGGCCCAAGAAGTAAATTACTGAACCGCGGATAAGCGTGTTATCGACATCGAAGAAGGCAGCCCGTTTGCTCGTGAGTGCCATGTCACTACCTTAGCGAGAGAACTCCTAGACAGACGCTTTATGCTTTGCCAATGAGTTCAACGGTGCATGTGGTTCGACACGGAGAAGTCCATAATCCTGACAAAATTTTGTATGGACGCCAGCCTGGGTGGAGATTGTCTGAGCGTGGGCAGGAGATGGCACAAACAATTGGCGAATGGTCTAAAGCGCTAGATCTTGGTGCACTTCACGTCTCACCCCTACAACGTGCACAAGAAACTGCTGCACCTATTGCTGCTGCACATAATATTTCAATAACTACAGATGATCGCTTGATTGAAGCAGCAAACATTTTTGAAGGAAAACCATTTGGAGTTGGTGATGGAGTTTTGCGTCATCCAGCAGCTTGGAAACATTTGTGGAATCCATGGAAGCCATCGTGGGGAGAACCTTACGAAGAACAAATCTCTCGCATGCTTGCAGCCATCTTTGCGGCACATAAGGCTGCGAATGGTAAAGATGCAATTTGTGTTTCGCATCAGTTGCCAATTTGGATTTTAAGGAGTGCAATCGAAAATCGTCGCCTTTTGCATGATCCTCGCAAACGAGAGTGTTCATTAGCTTCAGTTACAAGTGTTCACTTTGATGATGAGGGAATGATCTCGGGCCTTACATATTCAGAGCCTGCTCGTCACTTATTACCAGAGAAGAAGTAATGAAAAGATTCGTCGCATTTATTGTTCTTGCCTTTGCATTAACAGCATGTAGCGGCGGAGGAACTTCAGCTTCTGAAGAAAGTTTTGTATCTGGTGATGGATCTACAACATTTATCAAAGTTTCAGATCGCAAGATCGCTCCAGCAATTACTGGGATGACCTTGTCAGGAAAAAATTACACATATCAAAAAGACAGAGTCGCCGTAGTTAATGTCTGGGCTTCGTGGTGTTCACCTTGTCGCGCAGAAGCCCCAACCTTGGTTGCTTTGGCAAACAAATACAAAGACGTCGCTTTCATTGGAATTCTGACTCGTGATAATCCAGCAAACGCTGAAGCTTTCGAACGTAGATTCAAAATCCCTTACCCAACAGTTATTGATGACTCAATTTTGCTTGGTTTTAAAGGGTCTTTACCGGCCAATGCAATTCCTACAACGGTAATTCTGGATGAATCAGGGTATGTAGCCGCCAGAATCTCTGGCGTTGTTACAGTGGCTTCACTGTCTAAACTGATTGAGAAGGTTTCTGCCGAATGAGAGAGTTCTTTGTCGAGCAAATCTTTTCAGGGTTTTTACTAACAGCTTTCCCATTTGCATTTATTGCTGGTGTAATTTCATTTCTTTCGCCTTGCGTGCTGCCACTTGTTCCGGGTTATTTATCATTTGCAGCAGGGTTTTCAGTCAGTCGCGGCAAGTTGTTGTTGGGGTCAACTCTGTTTGTTTTAGGTTTTAGCTTGGTCTTTGTTTCATACGGCGCAGTTTTTGGTGGCCTAGGAAATCAACTCTCCGCAAATGAAGAGTTGATTTCTCGGATACTAGGAATCTTGACCATCTTTCTTGGTTTTGTTTTTTATGGTCGCTTCCCGTTTTCTCCAACAATTCGTCCAAAGATGCGAACAACCGGGGGCTTACTAG
>JBILNA010000143.1:0-2619 GCA_044375255.1 Candidatus Planktophila sp. | reverse complement strand
CTCGCACTATCCATAATTGCCGCACTACTTGTTCGACCTTGGCGGGTTGCCCGAGCGGCCAATGGGAGGGGACTGTAAATCCCCCGGCTCTGCCTTCGAAGGTTCAAATCCTTCACCCGCCACCAGCTTTCTTTTGCATTTAGTTTGCAAGTCGACAACTCGCATACCCACCAATAACATTTGCAGTGGTCACGAGTTCCAGCATTAAGCCCCGGCTAACTGGACGGCAACCCTCCACCGCGGCGGGGTGCTCCGGGTGAAGACCAGGCTGATAGCCACCATCATCGGCAAGCGTGGGTCTAACTAACTTTCCTGATCTAGTTAGTTTAGTTAGTGATGATCCCCTGACAAATTAGGAGATTACGTTGAACAAGCGTTTCGGTATTTTTTCAGCTGTTGTCATTGCAGCAGCATTAACACTTTCAGGTTGCTCATCTTCAGATTCTTCAACATCTGAAGCAGCATCATGTGCAAAAGAAGATCTTGCATTGGTAACTGAAGGCAAGCTAACAATCGCAACTGGCGAGCCTGCTTACTACCCATGGATCATTGACGATGCACCAGAGACTGGAAACGGTTTCGAAGGTGCGGTCGCATACGCAGTCGCTACACAACTCGGATTTGATGCAGCAGATGTCACATGGGTTCGTACAACATTTGATTCAGCTGTAACACCAGGAGAAAAGAACTTTGACTTTAACTTGCAGCAGTTCTCAATTACAGAAGAGCGCAAGACAGCAGTTGATTTCTCATCTCCTTACTACACAGCACCACAAGCAATCGTTTCATTCAAGGGAAGCAAGATCGATGGAAAGACATCTCTTGCAGAACTTAAGGGAGCAAAGCTTGGCGCAGCTGTTGGAACAACATCACTAGATGCAATTGAGAACCAGATCGGTTCTACACCTCAGGTATTCAATGACAACGCTGCTGGTGTTTCAGCACTGAAGAACAAGCAGATCGATGGTCTAGTAGTAGATCTACCAACTGCTTTCTATCTGTCAGGTGTAGAAGTTCCTAACGGAATTATCGTTGGTCAGTTGCCTTCAACAGGTTCAGGAGATCAGTTTGGCCTCTTGCTAACTAAGGGCAGCAAGCTGACTTCATGTGTTTCAGGTGCAGTTGATGCAATCACTGCAGATGGAACATTGGCAGCAATTACAGATAAGTGGCTAGCAACCGATGCTGGCGCTCCTGTATTGAAGCCTGAATAGAGAATAAGAAGTAGAAGCGGTAGTTTGGCGGCCATGTCAGAAAAGCAAGGCTCTGCGTGGTCGCCAAGCTCACGTGAAATAGAACGCCGTAAGTCCCGGCGTGCAATTAGCCGCAAGCAAGCAAGTATTGCTGCGGCTTCTTCTATTTTTGTGCTTGGTACATTATTTGTAATTCTTGTGACTAGCCCAGGTTGGGAAACAGTCAAGACAACTTTCTTTGATATCGAATATGGCAAAGAGGTTTTTCCGACAGTCATAAAAGGTCTCTGGATTAACTTGCAGCTCACTTTCATCGGGGGAGCGGCAATCGGAGTCATTGCTTTAGGTCTAGCGCTCATGCGGACAACAAAGTCCCCAGCGCTAACTCCATTTAGATTTTTAGCAACCGCATATGTTGATATTTTCCGTGGCGCACCACTTATCTTGATTATTTTGCTAGTTGGTTTTGGAGTTCCAGCACTTGGGCTCAAAGGTGTTTCAAGCAATGTAATTTTCTTGGGCACAGTTGCTGTAGTACTTACCTACTCTGCATATGTTGCCGAAGTGATTCGAAGTGGAATTCTATCTATCCACCCAAGCCAGCGCGCAGCTGCACGTTCTCTAGGTTTAACTTCGGGACAGACAATGCGGTTTGTGGTTTTACCTCAAGCGATACGCCGTGTAGTTCCACCACTGCTCAATGACTTTGTCTCGTTACTAAAAGATACAGGTTTGGTATCAATTTTGGGTGTTACAGATGCAGTTCGTGCAGCTCAAATCAATGCCAGCCGCACCTTTAATTACACCCCATATGTGGTGGCAGCAATCCTCTTCCTGCTTATAACAATTCCTTTGACTCGTTACACAGATAGAGTAATTAGACAACGCACCAGTGCTCAGAACTCTGAAGGTGCGATCTAATGAGTAATGTCCTAGAGCTAGTAAATATTCGTAAATCTTTTGGAGCCGAGCTCGTTCTAAAGGATTTATCCCTGACGGTTCCAGAGCACACAGCAACTGTTTTGATTGGCGCATCAGGTTCTGGAAAATCAACCTTATTGCGTTGTATCAACTTGCTGGAATCAATCGACGACGGACAAATCTTTCTTGATGGTAAAGAAATCTCAGATCCACTTATCAATGCAGATGAAGTTCGTCGTCGCCTTGGAATGGTTTTTCAATCATTCAATCTATTTCCACACAAAACTGTTTTAGAGAACATCACTTTGTCCCCGATCAAGGTGCATGGCAAGAGCAAGGATGAAGCTAATGCCCACGCGATGCATCTGCTGAAGCGCTTTGACCTAGCTGATAAAGCTGACCAATACCCAGATCGCCTCAGTGGCGGTCAGCAGCAACGTGTAGCAATTATTAGATCTTTAGCTGTAAGTCCACGCTTACTTTTGCTGGATGAGATCACTTCTGC
>JBILNA010000142.1:0-2625 GCA_044375255.1 Candidatus Planktophila sp. | reverse complement strand
TCAGCTGCCATCAAAAAGGGCGATTACATTCACACACACAACATGAGGAGTTATCGATGGGAAGCAAGCCGCGCTTAACTGGATACCGCCGCGAAAACGGCACTATGGGTATCCGCAATCACGTAATAATTTTGCCACTTGATGATCTTTCGAATGCAGCTGCAGAAGCTGTTGCAAAAGTTATTCCGGGCACGTTGGCACTACCTCACGCATTTGGTCGCCTGCAATTTGGTGAAGATCTACAACTAACTTTTGACACACTCATTGGAACTGGCGTTAACGCCAACGTTGCAGCGGTTGTTGTTATCGGTATTGAACCAAAGTGGACACAACGTGTTGCTGATGGAATTGCAAAGACTGGCAAGCCAGTTGCTGCGTTCTCAATTGAAGGCAAGGGCGATTTACAAGTTATTCAAGAAGCTAGCCGTGTTGCAGCAATGTTCCTACAAGATGCATCGGGTCTTGTTCGTACAGAAGCCGAAATGGGCGACATGATCATGTCAATCAAGTGCGGAGAATCAGATACAACTTCTGGTCTTGGCTCTTGCCCAACAACATCTGAAGCGGTTGACCGTTGGGTTGATGCCGGCGGAACTGTTTTCTTTGGAGAAACTTCAGAGCTAACGGGTGGAGAGCATCTCATTGCAGAGCGTTGCATTGATGCAGCTACTCGCGACTTGTTCCAGCTGACATATGACAACTACATCAAGGTTATTGAAGCAACTGGTGCAAACCTACTTGGCTCACAGCCAACACAAGGAAACATCGCTGGCGGCCTAACAACTATCGAAGAAAAGGCACTTGGAAACATTGCAAAGACTGGTTCCGTCCCTGTTGTTGGTGTTTTAACACCTGCACAAATGCCAGATCCTGCAAAGCCTGGTCTGTACTTCATGGATTCTTCATCTGCTGCAGCTGAGTGCGTAACTCTTATGGCTGCTGGTGGCGCTGTAATCCACCTGTTCCCAACAGGACAAGGAAACGTAATTGGTAACCCAATCGTTCCTGTATTGAAGTTGACTGCAAATATCAAGACAGCAAAGTCAATGACTGAGCACATCGATCTTGATGTTTCCGGAGTACTTCGTTACGAGTATGACCTTAAGAAGGCTGGCGACATGATGATGGATGTCATTTATGACACTGTTAATGGTCGTCTATGCAAGGCTGAAGTTATGGGTCACCGCGAATTCACATTCACAAAGTTGTACATCTCTGCATAATGATTTTGATTTCTGAAGATGTATGGGGAGCTCCCTTCCAAGCACTGGAAGGGAGTTTTCCCATTACTCGCAATGATGACTTGTGGAGTAACCCTGAAGAGCTCAAAGCTTCTCTAAAGGATGTAACCGCACTTGTAGTGCGCAATCGAACTAAGGTAACTGCAGATGTAATTGCAGCTGCACCTGGACTGAAAGTGATTGCTCGTGCAGGTGTTGGTTTAGACAACATTGATATCAAGGCTGCAGATGCCGCAGGTGTTGTAGTTGTCGCGGGCCTCGGTGCTAACGCAGTAAGCGTTGGCGAGTTAACTCTCGGTCTTGCACTGGCACTTCTGCGAAATGTTCCGGGACATGATGTTGCCACCCGGGATGGTGGATGGGTTAGAACTCCGGGCCGAGAACTATCAGGATTAACTTGGGGACTTTTGGGATGCGGAGCAACAGGTGTTGCGACCGCCAAATTGATTCAAGGCTTTAACTGTTCTGTATTGGGATATGACCCTTATGCAAAGAATGTTCCAGGCGTTGAGCTGACAACCTTTGAAGATGTCCTAAAGCGAAGTGATGTTGTCAGCATCCACATGCCATCAACCGCTGAAACAAATGGCAGTATCAACAGCTCCACCCTGTCTTTGATGAAGCCTGATGCGATCATCGTCAATGTAGGTCGTGGAGAAGTCATTAATGAGGCGGATTTAATCGCTGCGCTTAAGGCTAAAACCATTGCTGGGGCTGCACTAGATGTGCGCGCCCAAGAGCCGCCGACAACAGGTGAAATGGAGAGCGTTCCAAACCTCATTCTTACCCCACACGTGGCAGGAATTACTAAGGAAAGCCAGTTACGTATCAATCAGATTTTGACGGCAAACATAGATTTAGTATTGAACTCAAAGCCCGCCACACATGCGGTTGGCGCATTAAAGGAAAGCAGTAATTAAATGCCACAGCTGACTGTAGGAATGGCGATTGCAAAAGCTCAACAACTATTGCAAGAGGCAGGAGTTCCGGCAGATCAAGCGGAAACAACCGCACGATGCATAGTTGCAAGTGATCGTTGGGGTATCGGCAGTCACGGATTAATGCGACTTCCTTTTTACCTTTCTCGTTTAAAGGCCGGTGGAATCAATCCAACTGCACAGTTAAAAACAGTTACAGATCTTCCAAGCCTTGTTGTATTTGATGGCGATGATGGTCTTGGCCACTGGCAACTACAAAAGGCGGCAGAGATCGCATCAGAGCGTGCAATGGTTAATGGTGTTGCAGCGGTAGGTGTTGGTCGTTCCAATCACTGTGGCGCCTTAGGTATTTATGTTTGGCCAATGATTAATCGTGGCCTAGTTGGTATTGCATTTAGTACCGGCCCTGCAGTTATGCCACCTTGGGGTGGAAACAAAGCTTTGCT
>JBILNA010000141.1:0-2683 GCA_044375255.1 Candidatus Planktophila sp. | reverse complement strand
ACAGGTAGCGCATAGGATAAAGATCTTCCCAAGGGTTGTGCGCCCTATCGCACACGGGGTCGCAAACACCCCCGTTAACAAAATTAGAAAGGCACTACTTCATGCTGGATTCATATTTCAAAATCTCTGAACGGGGCTCATCAATAGCCCAAGAGGTTCGAGGCGGACTCGTAACCTTCTTCACGATGGCATACATCGTGGCTCTCAACCCAATCATCTTGGCGTACTCACCAGATGCAAATGGTCAATTCCTATTCGGTGGTGACGCACCTGCCCCTGCAATGGTCGCAGCAGCTACCGCACTGGTCGCTGGTGTCATGACAATCCTTATGGGATCAGTCGCGAACTATCCATTGGCGATTGCAACGGGTCTTGGTCTCAACACCTTCGTTGCAGTTGGTATCGCATCACAGATGACATGGGCTGCAGCAATGGGCCTTGTAGTTCTTGAAGGTTTAATCATCTTGGTATTGGTGCTAACGGGTTTCCGTGTAGCGGTATTCAAGGCGGTTCCACCACAAATCAAGATTGCAATCTCAGTTGGTATTGGTCTATTCATCGCTCTCATTGGTCTAGTTGATGCGGGTTTCGTGCGTCGTACAGCTAGCGGTCCAGTTCCAGTAGGTCTAGGCGTAAACGGAAACCTTGTTGGCTGGCCAACAGTTGTCTTCGTTTTCGGAACTCTTTTGATTATCGCGCTTATGGTTCGCAAGGTTAAGGGTGCAATCCTTATCGGAATCGCATCAGCGACTGCTTTGGCGATCGGTATCCAACAGATGTTCGACATTAAGCCAAACTTCACTCCAGGAAACCCTCCAACTATCGTTGATGGCGGTTGGCAGTTAGGTATCCCTTCAGTTCCGAAAGAGGTTGTTGCCGTTCCAGAGTTCGATTTCACTGGACAGTTCGATCTATTCGGAGCTTTCACTTTAGATAATGTTTCTCTTATCGCAGCTATTCTTCTTCTTTTCACCTTGTTGCTATCTGACTTCTTCGACACTGTAGGAACAGTTACGGCTATCGGTCACGAATCAGGTCTTGCTGACAAGGATGGAAATGTTGATAACATCCAGAAGATTCTTTTGGTTGACTCTGTGGCAGCCGCTGCAGGTGGTGCTGCAGGTATTTCTTCAAACACTAGCTATATCGAATCAGCAGCTGGTGTTGGTGAAGGTGCACGTACTGGTCTTGCATCAGTTGTGACAGGAATTGCATTCCTGCTCACAACATTCTTAGCACCACTAGTTGCAATCATTCCTTACGAGGCTGCAACACCTGCTCTGATCATCGTCGGTTTCTTGATGATGTCTCAGATCAAGAACATTGATTGGGATGATTTGGGTATCGGAGTCCCAGCTTTCCTAACAATTATCTTGATGCCATTTACTTACAACATCTCAGTAGGTATTGGTGCAGGATTCATTACACACGTTGTAATCCGCTTAGTTCAGGGTCGTGGTAAGGAAGTTCATCCATTGATGTACTTCGTATCAGGTCTGTTCATGATCTACTTCTTGTCTTCGCCGTTGAATGCTTGGCTCGGATAAGTACTCTTAATGCGAAGGGCCCCTGGGAAACCGGGGGCCTTTTGTTTTACCAAATTATTTCTTTGTAACCTTTAGCAACCAGCTTTGCATTTACCTGCGAAAAAGGCGATGAGCCAAAAAAGCCTCGGTGAGCCGATAATGGACTTGGATGAACTGAGGAAACAACATGATCTTCGGCAAAGTAACTCCTCAACTCTAATGCTGAATTACCCCACAACACCGCGAGAACGCCCCTATTTCCTAAAACACGCGCAACTGAATTTGTAACGTCTTTCCAACCTAATTGTGCATGCGCCAATGACTGCCCCACATCAGTTGTTAAGACGCGATTAATCAACATCACCCCTTGCTCGCACCAATCGCTCAGGTCTCCTTTTGTTCTGTCGATACCCACATCACTCTTTAACTCCTTGAAAATGTTGCGTAGCGATGCAGGAAGTGGTGTCACTGAAGCATCAACCGAGAAAGCCAAACCGTGTGCATGCCCTATTTTCGGATACGGATCTTGCCCAAAGAACACAACACGAGTGAAATTTATAGGTTTATTGAGTGCCCTAAAAATAAGATCGTAAGCAGGAGTAATTTCATGTCCCTGAACAAACTGATCAATCTTGTCAATTAACTCTTTATGTTCCTGGAGCTCCTCTTGCCACTCTGGGTGGAGTTGATCAAACAGAGGCACGGGCAAAGAACCGGCCTGATTCTAGAGTCACCGTAATTGAGGTTCCGAAAACCGCAGAGACATGTTCTGAAGTAATAACCTGATCAATGGGTCCTGAGACAGCAACTAAGCCATCTTTAATCAACAAGGCATGGGTTGTTCCCACTGGGATTTCTTCAATGTGGTGAGTGACCAAAATAGTTGCGGGTGCAAGCGGATCGGCCGCGAAGTTTGCGAACCGCTTCAGCAAATCCTCTCTGCCGCCCAAGTCAAGACCTGCAGCAGGTTCATCAAGAAGCAAAAGTTCAGGATCGGTCATTAATGCACGCGAAATTTGCACTCGTTTCATTTCGCCTTCGCTGAGAGTTCCATACAGACGATCTCCCAATTCTCGTACACCAAAATTTGTGAGCAACGCCATCGCACGAGACTCATCCCAAAGGTCATAGCTTTCGTTCCAGCGTCCCAAGATCGC
>JBILNA010000018.1:0-10517 GCA_044375255.1 Candidatus Planktophila sp. | reverse complement strand
GCGTATTTAGCGTATTGCGCCAGCCATACACAGAAGAGCCAACAAACTGGTCTCGTCGCTACAAGGCAAATCTAGAAAAGCTTGCTTCAGGTGATGTTATTAAGGTTGCCGAAGTTGTTCGTGATCTTTACCGTCGCGATCTTGATCGTGGACTTTCAGCAGGAGAAAAGCGCATGCTCGCCAAGGCGAAGCAGATCCTAGTTTCAGAGCTTGCACTCGCTGAGCGCACTGATGAAGAAAAGGCTGCAGTAATCCTTGACGAGGTTCTCGCTTCCTAATTTCGTGAGCACACCTTCACTGAAGGTTGTTGTGGTGATTACATCGCCAATTGCTTTCCATCAATTAAAGAATCAAACAATTCTGTCTACCTGCATTAAATCTGCGCAGGGCTTTGTTACATCGATTACTGGGGCACACCTTGCAATCGTGGGAAGCGTTGCAGACTTGGCCAAAGTTGCCGATATCGATTGCGAAAAGATTGTTTGTGATCCCAACCAGCCAGGCGAATTAGCAGGCGCACTTCGCGGTGCCGAAGTTGATTTGGTGATGATTCATGATTCACAGCGACCACTTACTAATCAGGCACAGTTTGAACGGGTCTACGCCGCTTTAGTTACTGGAATTGATGCGGTTCGCCCGGTTTCACCCTTTACCGAGACGCTGAAATCCATTGATGCCAGCAACTTTATTGATGAAACTATTGATCGTAATTCGATGATGCGTGTTTCAACACCAGAATTGATTCGCCATAGCGCCATTGATTTTGATGCAGATGCATCGACTTGGTTTGTTCCGGTGGCAAAGTTTGCAAAAATTGCTGTTGTTGAAGCTGATCCAGATAGTGCCCGAATCAACTCGGAAAAAGAGATTGAATTAATGAACTATTTACTGGACTGGAATAAGTAGTTCAGCGATAGCTAAATCTTGCGGGTATGTAATCTTGATGTTAAAAATATCGCCAGCCACCGCAACAGTGTTGACATCAGGGAAAAAGGCTTCCATACACGCCGCGGTATCTGTTCCAACAAAGCCACTAATCGCTGCCTTTTCATAGGCCTGCAACAACTGCGCGGCTCTAAAGCCTTGTGGGGTTTGGACGCGTGCCACCGTTTCATCGCGTGCGGTATCCATTTCGCGTGGATCTAAAGCAATCGTCGGAATCGCACCGCCATGAGTTTGTGCACCATCTGCAATTGCAACAAAAAGATCAGGCGTTGCTAATGGGCGAGCACCATCATGGATAAGAACCAAATCAATAAGACCAGCTTCAATATCATCCTTTAAATACTGCAGCGCTTTGTACTCGCTTTCATGCCTAGTTGCTCCACCATGAACAATTTCAGTATTTGCTAAGGCTCCATCTTTAGTCAGAGCTTCGCGTGCAAAGGCTTCATCATCAGGATTAATCACCAAGATGCTTCGCACGTTGGAAAAGTTTGACCTTGAGTTTTCAAGGGATCTAGAAATAATGTGTTTTCCATTTAACTGCAGCCACACCTTGTTCATGCTGTGACCAAAGCGAGTTCCAGAACCTGCTGCAAGAACAATTGATGCAACGGTGGACTGGGTGCTCATGATTACTTCTGCGCTGGCGCGTAAGTAAGACCTAGTTCATCCTGCTTTTTGCGCAAAGCTACGATAAACGAATCTTGGTTCAATTCGACATGGTCATAGGTCAGCAGCTCGCCAACGCCAATTGGCTTAATGATCTTTGCATCAGCAACTAAACCAATAGGAACCAAGTTATCGCGCTTAGCATCTAGTGCGTTATCGGCATATCCACGCACGGTAAATCCACCAATACCGTCAATAACATCGCCTACTTCTAGGTTTTTCTTAGTCATTGTTACGACTTCGGCGTTTAAATGTGGCGCATACAGTGATGATTCACGATCCAGAATCGCACGATAAACGGTTATTGGCGCTTCAATTGAAGCTAAATGGAATGGGCGGTACAAAGCAAAGTAAGGACCAGGTCCCATCGCTAAGTAACTCATTTCATGTGCGATGTATGGATCGTTGTGACGAACGATCACGAAAACACCTGGTGCAACATCGCCGGTGCAGTAATCAACGACACCTGAGCGATCTAGAACTCCGCCATCGACGGCTAATGCAAAAGTGTCCTGCAAAGTTTTAATTGATGATGCTGGTCCGTACATACCGCGCTTTGAAAGCTGCAGACCTGTTGTGTTGGCAAGTGCCACCATTTCAGTCATGGTTTTTGACCCATCGGTAAATGAACACAGCATCTTTGGGTTCATCTTCTTTTTGATCGCGGTCTCGCGGACTGAATCCGGAGTGCTCAGTGGTTCAAAAGGATTGTTTTTTCCTTTTCCTGCGCAAATGATTTCAAAGTTTAGATCACGGGCGTAATCGACCAGCACCTTGGCTTCGATTGGCTCGTCTCCGTGGCAGACGGCGTAGATAACTCCGTTATCGGTTGCGACCTTATGCAGTAGCGGCCCGATAGTTACATCCATTTCAACATTAAGAACTGCAACATCTTTTTTAGCAAGAAGAGATGAATAAGTAATTTGTGCACCGATATCTGGAATACCGGTTCCTTCAACAACTAAATCAACAGGGAGCTCTGAAACCAAAGTCGCATCGGTACTGCCAGTGTGCTTTCCGGCCAAAATTGCTTGTGATAAAACTTCCTTGTCATCACTGAAAACAATGTCGGTGATTCCTAAATCTGCGTAGACAACCTTTACTCGCTCAAGATCTGTATCAATAACGATGGAAAGTGAGATTCCCTCTTTGCGGCCCAATTGGTTTCCAAAGCCGCGGCCCATCTGGCCAGCTCCGACCAATGCAATGCGGGTATCGCGGCCGATCTTTAGTGCATGATCTCGAAGTCGAGATGTATAGGTCACTATGAACTCTTTTCCATGGATACAGCCTGTATGCGTATTAAACACCACCCATGAAGCCGATACTCTTAGACAATGAACCTTTCCAAGATGCGCACCGGTGTCGGTGTAGATGCGCATCATTTTGGCGATAGCGGGCCGTGCTCACTAGCTGGATTGCAGTGGCCTGATGCTCCGCGCCTAGTTGGCCATAGCGATGGCGATGCTGCGGTACATGCATTGTGCGATGCGGTCTTGTCTGCCTGCCAATTAGGCGACATCGGAACATTTTTTGGCGTCGATACCCCTGAAATGGCTGGCGCATCCGGAATAGCAATGATTGAAAAACTGCGCGACTTCGTAACTGCTAAAGGTTTTGTAATCAACAATGTTGCACTGCAGATTGTTGGTAATCAACCAAAGATCACGCCACGTCGTGATGAAGCACAAAAGGTTTTATCTGCCGCCCTCGGCGCACCAGTTTCAGTTTCGGCAACAACATCTGATCAAATGGGTTTTACTGGTCGCGGTGAAGGAATTTATGTGATTGCAAATGCGTTGGTGATTGCTCCATGAGTTTGAATTTGTACGACACGGCAACGCGCGAAATCAGTGAATTCAAACCGCTAGAAGCCGGCAAAGTTTCGATCTATGTGTGCGGTGCAACCGTGCAAGCAGCACCACATATTGGCCATGTTCGAAGCGGTGTTAACTTTGATATTTTGCGTCGCTGGTTAATGAAAAATGGGTACGACGTCACCTTTATTCGTAACGTCACCGATATTGATGACAAGATCTTGCACAAGGCTGTTCACGAACACATGCCGTGGTGGGCCGTTGCCATGAAGTACGAGCGCGCCTTTACCGAAAGCTATACAGCACTTAATGTATTGCCACCGACATACGAGCCACGGGCAACCGGTCACATCACGCAGATGGTCGAATTAATGCAGACCCTGATAGAAAACGGTGCGGCATATGCCCCAGGCAATGGCGATGTTTATTTAGAAGTCCGAAAGTTAAAGCGTTACTTAACATTGTCGCGCCAGCACCTAGATGATTTACAACCAGCAGCGGACGCAGATGATACTTACAAAAAAGATGTACGAGACTTTGCTTTATGGAAGGCTGCAAAACCCGGAGACCCATCATGGCCAACACCATGGGGAACAGGTCGTCCAGGTTGGCACTTGGAATGTTCGGCAATGGCACATGCATACCTTGGAGAATCATTTGATATTCATGGTGGCGGCTTAGATTTAGTGTTCCCGCATCACGAAAATGAAATCGCACAATCCGAAGCTGCCGGTTACGGATTTGCCCAACGTTGGTTGCACAACGCATGGGTTACGCAATCGGGCGAAAAGATGTCAAAGTCTTTAGGAAACACTTTGCAGGTCCATGAGATTTTAAAGAGCGTTCGCGGAATCGAACTTCGTTGGTATTTGGGCGGTGCCCATTACCGATCAATGCTGGAATATTCACCAGAAGCTTTGCAAGAAGCAGCAACTAATTTCCGCAGAATTGAAAACTTCTTAAATCGTGCGACTGAAGTTCTTGGTGCACAACCAACACCAGAATTAAGCCAAGCATTTACCGATGCGATGAATGATGATTTAGCGGTGCCTGCCGCCCTTGCAACAATCAGCGAAAATCTTCGCTTGGGCAACCAGGCGATTACAGATAATGACAACGCTGCAATTTCTAAAAATGCCAAGGAAATCCGCGGAGCGCTAGAAGTTTTAGGTTGCGATCCATTTGATGCAGCTTTTGCTTCAACTGGTGGTTCAGATCTGTCTGCAGCCCTAGATGGCACCATTAAATTGGCATTGGCAGAGCGAGCAGCTGCCCGTGAGCGTAAGGATTTCGCTGCATCAGATGCCATCCGTGATGGGCTCACTGCTTTAGGAATTACAATTGAGGACACTGCTCAAGGACCTCGCTGGTCTGTTAATTAATTACTGAAACGAGATCTGAACATGGCTGGCAATTCATCCCGAAAAGGCGCTATCCGCCAATCAAAAAAGGGGCCATCTGCCGGTACTGGTGGAAACAATAAGCGTCGTCTTGAAGGAAAAGGTCCAACTCCAAAGGCTGAAGACCGTCCGTATCACGCAGCTGCAAAGCGAAAGAAGGCTGCTGAAAAGAAAGAGACTCGTTCACCAAGAATGCCAAAGGGTGATCGTCCACGTGGTGAAATCGTTGCAGGTCGTAACGCAGTTCTAGAGGCGCTGCGGGAAAATGTTCCATCAACCGAATTATTGGTAGCACGCAGTATCGATGTTGATGATCGTGTGGCCGAAAGCTTAAAGCTTGCTCTGCACCAAGGACTTCAGATTCGCGAAGCACATCGCGCCGAAGTAGAAGGCATCTCACCCAATAGCCAAGGAATTATTCTTGCGATCAAGCCTTTCCAGTATTCAAGTTTTGAGGAAATCATGCAGCGCGCAAAGCATCCATCATTGATTGTTGCTTTAGATGGGGTTACAGATCCTCGTAACCTTGGTGCGATCATTCGTTCTGCTGCAGCATTTGGTGCTGCAGGTGTCATCATGACTGAACGTCGCGCAGCAACAATGACCGCATCAGCCTGGAAATCATCTGCTGGTGCTGCTGCGCGTTTGCCAATTGCACAAATTACAAATCTTGCTCGCACAATCGATGCAGCTAAAAAGGCTGGCATGTTTGTGATCGGCCTAGATGGTGAATCCGATGAAATGATTAGCAACATGAAGGTTGCAACTGAGCCATTGATGGTAATTGTTGGATCCGAAGGCAAGGGTCTTGCACGCCTTACTAAGGAAAAGTGTGACTTGGTGATTTCAATTC
Source organism: Candidatus Planktophila sp. (assembly GCA_044375255.1). Lineage (GTDB taxonomy): Bacteria > Actinomycetota > Actinomycetes > Nanopelagicales > Nanopelagicaceae > Planktophila. Next base: position 4,833 of record JBILNA010000018.1, on the reverse strand, counting down.
CAATCAGCGCATCAACTGAATCTCTTAATGCAAGTGTTGCTACCTCGATTGCGCTGTTCCATGTAGATCAACAGCGCCGCGCAAAGTAGGTAAAAGCCTTGAAATACAACCGTTTTATCGCCATTGGTGACTCATTCACCGAAGGTATGTGCGATGAGAAAAGGTACGGCCAATACCGCGGTTGGGCAGATCGAGTTGCTGATGTGATGGCGCAAGCACAACCTGGTTTTCAGTACGCAAACCTTTCTATTCGCGGAAAGTTACTGAAGCAAGTTATTGACGAGCAATTAGATGCGGCGATCGCTCAAGTTGTTGATAAGTCAACATTGGTTTCATTTCATGCAGGTGCTAATGATGTTATTCGTCCTAAGTACAACCCCAATATAGTTTTGCCTTTATACGCCGAAGCGGTGCGCAAACTAGCTGCCTCTGGTGCAACGGTGATGTTGTTTACCGTTTTAGAAGACAGCGGTAGCGAGGGACGCTTGGCCGAAAGCTGGAAAGCGCGTTTCAAAGATTTTAACGAGAATATTCGTGCAATGGCCGAAGAAGTTGGTGCAATTCTGTGCGATGCCAACGAAGAGGCTGCATTTAAGGATCCACGCTTTTTAGCTTTTGATCGTTTGCATTTGAATCCAATGGGCCATGATCGTGTAGCACAAGCTGTGCTTGAAACAATTGAGCTTCCATTTGATCCATCATGGCGCAGACCCTTAGCACCAGCTGAACCAACACATAAGTTGGTAAAGATTGCAGTTACAGCGGTGTGGTTTGCAACCTTTGCGCTGCCATGGATGTGGCGACGTGCTCGTGGAAAATCTTCAGGCGACGGTCGTACCTGCAAGTACCCAACGGCAATTAACTGGCCACTCACTCATTTAGACCAAGCCAATTAAATTTGGGTAACTGTCCACTCCCAAGTGTGCAGACCAGTTTTAATCAAGTACTTATCTAAAGTATCTGGACCACAAGACGCGGTTCCAACCCCACGGTGTGCGGTATCGATATGAACCACTGTGTTTCCACATGGCACAACCTCAACATCGTGGGTGGAATCAGCTAAATCTGCATCTCTGTTAGGGGTTACCGACACTTGTGCCGGCTTACCCATTGCAAAGCGAAGACCGTTTCCTTGAGCATTGACTAGCTCAAACCAACGAACCGCAGTGTGTCCACCATTTTCTTGTGGCCGAACATAAGGAATGTATTGAGCTGCCACCGTTGAAACATAGCGACCAATGCGTCCGATCTTGCGGTCAGGATATGTTTCATGTGCACCTGTTCCAAAGTAGACCAGTTCATTTAATGAACCATCTAGTTCAAACAAAGTTCCAACCCGACCCAAGTCATCAAATGCCTTAGGGACTGTTACAGATTCCTTGACATTAAATCCACCAACAACCGGTGTGATTATTTGTGTGTGCTTGAAAGAAACTCCAGTGCTTGTTTCCCAGGTATTGCTGATCTTTATAGATGAAGGTGTTTGTCGGACAACACAATCAGTGCGTGAAATCTCACGAACACCGTAGTGCTCCCACTTGGCAGCAATGTGTCCGATGCGATCGTTATCAGTTGGTGCGCGCCACAAAGAAACAGATGGTGCAACGATTCCGTACGGCAAAATGATTTGTCCGTGCTCATCTACTACATCGCCAAGTTCTTTAGCTTTCTTTGCAGGAGCAAGAGCTTGGGAAGGAAGAGCAATCTGGCTCCAGCCAACTTCAGACATTGGCAACGCCCATGGTGTACTTGCGATACGAACTAGCGAGAAGTTAATAAAACGTTCTCCGCGAGCTGTTCCCTTGGCAAGCTTCTTTGAACTTACTTTGAAGTTTGCAGTTTTGCGCGCTGCAACCTTAGGTAACTTCACTACGCCGCTATCAAGAATTTCGCCATCGCAGGTGATGTTCCACTGCAACTGGTATTCGCCAAGATCCTTAAAGAAGTGCTTATTAAATATCTTAAATTGGCCGGTTGCAGCCTTAACCGCAGTGATTACTACAGGGGCCGCAAGTGCCTTAAATTCATGCATGGCAGGCTTAGCTGTGCGATCTGGGAAAACCATTCCATCACAGCAGAAATTGCCATCATGTTTTACTTCGCCGTAATCGCCACCGTAAGCGTTTCGTGTGGTGCCATCTGCAAGAGTTTGAACAGGACCGTGATCCCACATCTCCCAAATAAATCCACCTTGTAAACCGCGGGTAGATTCGATCGCTTCCCAGTATTCAGCCAAAGCGCCGTTGCTGTTACCCATTGCGTGCGAGTATTCACACATAATTAGCGGACGATCAGCTTTCGGTGATTTTGCATATTCTTTGATTGCGTTGACCGTTGGATACATCGGAACAATCACATCAGTTAATGAGTGGCTACCCATCCAGTTGCCGCGGATTCCGCCTTCGTAATGTAAGGGACGTGATGGATCAAAGCTTCGCGCATATGCTGCCGCTGCTTCATGGTTGGTGCCGGCACCTGATTCATTTCCAAGGGACCACATGACAACTGATGGATGGTGAATATCGCGTTGCACCATGCGACCAACACGATCAACGAAAGCGGTCAGGTAGCGAGTGTCATCACAAATTGATGAAATGAAAGCGTGTGATTCGATGTTTGCTTCACCAACAACATAAAAACCAAGTTCGTCGCAAAGATCCAAGAACGCAGCATCATTTGGGTAATGCGATGTTCGTACCGCATTAAAGTTCCAGCGCTTAAGTTCTAATAAATCTTGGCGCATATCATCACGAGTTAGTGCACGACCGGTGAATCTATTGAAATCATGTCGGTTGATGCCGTAAAAAATTATTGGTTGACCATTAACTAAGAAATCTTGGCCCTTAATCACAATCGAACGGAAACCAATTCGCTGCTGAGAAACCTCGATTACCTGACCGCTTGGGTCAAGTAATTCAATATGCAGGGTATATAGATTTGGGGCTTCAGCTGACCACGGATTTACTTTCGGAATTCTGGTCTGAAGAACAACTTTTCCGTGTGGCCAAGGCTCATTTTCCATAATCGCGGCCTTGGCATCGGCAGGTAGATTTCCGTGCCAATACTTTCCATGGAAGTAATCATCACTGCGCTTCTTTAATTCTGCATCTCGCTCTGTCCAAATCGGCGCGGTGAAATTCTTAACTGTCTTGGAAAGATTAGCGCTTTTTACTTTAGGTAATTCGCCTATCGAAGCACGTAATGTGTAACCATCTGTAGATAAGTTATCAAGAGAATTAAGGTCAGCTTCGATAGACAAAGTTCCGGTAGTGCAGTCTTTCTCTAAACCAGTCACAGTTTTGAAAGTTTCAATGAAGACCTTGTTAGTTGCATACAGTTTTACTGAACGTGTGATTCCGCCATGCCACCATTGATCTTGGTCCTCAATGAAGGTTGCATCTGACCATTTGGTTACATCGATGCGAACAATGTTGTTGCCACTGTGCACAAATTGTGTGATATCAAATTCTGCGGCAAGGCGTGAATCTTTGGTCAAACCAACTTCGATGCCGTTGATGTAAATCATTGCAACTGATTCGTAACCACCAAGTTGAAGAACTACACGCTTTCCTGCCCAACTCTTTGGAAGATCAAAATCTCGCTCATAGACGCCATGTGGATTTTCTTCCGGAACAAATGGCGGCATCTCTGCAAAAGGCATTTGTGTATTTGTGTAAATAGGCTTATCAAAAAATACATCGGATGGTTCTTGCATCGTCCACAAACCGGGAACAGGGATAGATGCCCAACGCTTGCCTAACTTTTCAGTTGGCTTGTGTAACAACTGGAAGCGCCAGGTCCCATCCAAAGAAATTTGCTCGAAGTGCTCAATGTTGAGCATCGGCAAACGGTTTACAGATGTGGTCTCAGGGCTCATCCAATAGTTGCTAATCACAGGGGCAGTCTCTCAGGAAATTCCCGTTTACACACATGTGGCAAGCGTGAATATCCAGGGTGGATTTAACCTTTGTCCTTTCTCCGATTACCTGTTGTTCACCGAAACAGGGGAGAATTTGCGCATGAGTATGGAGCACCTAACAGATCGCGAGATCAGCTGGCTCTCCTTTGACCAACGAGTTTTAGAGCTGGCCGAAGATGAATCAACCCCAACACTCGAGCGCCTTCGTTTCCTAGCAATCGCATCCTCCAACCTTGATGAGTTTTTCATGGTTCGTGTTGCAACCTTGATGAGCAAAATTGAAAACAATGTATCGGCACCAAATGTTGCAGGGCACCGACCTAAAGAGCTCTTGGCTTTAATCTCGGAAAAAGTAAATGAATTAGTTTCTCGCCAAACATCAGTTCTTCATAACAACATTTTGCCGACACTAAAGAAGCAGGGCATCGAATTTGTTACTTGGCAGGATCTAGACGAAGCAGAACGCAACTATGTTGCAAGACTTTTTCAGGATCGTATTTTTCCAGTATTGACGCCTCTTGCAGTAGATCCAACACATCCCTTTCCTTACATTTCAGGGCTTTCACTTAACTTGGCAGTAATTGTTAAGAACCCAACTACACATGAAGAGTTTTTTGCTCGCGTTAAGGTTCCCGAAGTTCTGCCACGTTTTATTGCAACAGCAAAGATCGGTTCAACTCGTTTCTTGCCGCTAGAAGATCTGATCGCAATTCACTTACAAGAATTGTTCCCTGGAATGATTATTGAAGATCATTACACATTTCGTGTAACTAGAAATCAAGATATTGAACTTGAAGATGAAGAAACTGAAGATTTATTGCTGACACTTGAGCAAGAGTTATTGCGTCGCCGCTTTGGTCCACCTGTTCGTCTTGAAATTGAAACTGGGGTCGATGGAAAACTCGTTCAGCAAC
>JBILNA010000017.1:0-10566 GCA_044375255.1 Candidatus Planktophila sp. | reverse complement strand
CAGTAAGCGTCACCTTTGTATGTCTCTGCTGTCATTCTTTTCCTCCTATCGACGCGTGCGATCCCATTGGGATGCTCCCCGTATGGGGCAGGCGTTGTGTACGAGATTACTCGCCAACACGCTCAAATGAGCCTAACTAACCCCCTTTATTTAGGAGTTTTTTTAGAGCCTCTGGAGCGGTCAGAGCGTTCTCGGCCGCCTCATACCCGCTCAAATACGCCTCAGCCTGGTCCTCGAGCGGGAATCTGGCCAGAAACGCCTTGAATTCTGGTCCGTGGTCGAAGTACTGCAGGTGGATTGCCTCATGGAAGAGGACATAGTCCACGACATAGTCGGGAGCCCCCTTGAGTCGGTCTGAAATCCTGATGGTTCGGTCCGTGCCAGTGCATGAGCCCCAGCGCTCGCGCATTCCTCGCCAGTTAATTGAGGATGGGCGCAATGTGATCTCAGGGGCAAGCTCAGTCAGCAGCTCATCAACCCGTGCGTGCAGGGTTTCCTCGCTCATTGTGGCTGCAGCCTCTTGAGCTCGAATTTTGGCCACCATTTGGGGCACCATTTCTCGCTCATCAGCCTTGCTCATACGGGCCGGAATCGAAACCACAATGCGGCCGCCTTGGCGATAGGCCGAGATGTTTTTCTTTCGCCGAGTTGATCTGATGACGACAATCTCGCCCTCTGAGATTCCTGGCAAAGTTTCGCCATCCAAAGTCTGCTCCACAAAAGCGTGTGAGCTTTCGCGCTCGCCTTCTGGAACAAAACTTTGGTGGTTGGACATTGAAAAATAGTAAGTCATCTCTCAACTAAACCTTGAGAGATTTGGTAATCGATCACGCGATTTCTTTTTCATTTAGCGCCCAAGAAATCTTCACTATCGGAGAAAAATGCACTTTGTCAACGTGGTTCTCATTTGATAATCGGCCAAGAAACACTTACTTTACGACTACGAACTCCTCGGATAACAGTTCTACGTCAGCAAGGGGAAGGCTGACTTAGAGCAAGTGACCGGGGAGTTCGCTTTTCTATTTCTGGGCCAAGTTTTATGGTGCTTACTGAGTTAGCACAGGGTGTTTAAGGCAATAACTCAAACTGTGAACTTCATGAGGCGCAAATTAATGCCCATTAGTTATAGATCGAAAGCCTAAAGTCTAAAGCAACCCTGACAAATCATCTGGGACTTCTAAACTCTTCAAAAAGCTCTCAGGTGTTAACAAATCATCTGCAGTTGGCAGAATTCCACTCCAAATTCGATCACGGGCTTCAACATCCTTTAACTCGCGAACCCGCTTCCAAAAAACTGATGCTTCTCGTGCGAGTCGCGGTGAAACTTGCAACCCAAATAGCGTTGAAAAGAGTTGTTGTGCTGGCGCAGATGTTGCACGCCCTCTGCGAAGAGTCTCTTGAAGTGCGCCAATGTTAGGTAGTCGATCTCCTGCCGCAAGTGCGACAACTTCTTCACTCCAACCATCAATTAAAGCAAGAGCTGTCTCTAATTTTGTAAGCGCTGCGCGTTGTGCCGGAGTTTCTTGCGGTGTGAAAATTCCATCGTTGAGCGCAATAGTAAAGCTTTCTGGATTTGAAGGATCAAAACCGTTTCCTGATTCAAGTGCTTGCTGTGCTTGTTCTTGAATCGCGTCCATATCAATGTTGATTCCCTTGCCGTAATCAGTGATCGCGGTGCGAATGTAGGAAACTAGCCAAGGGTTATGGGCAAATAAACGGGCAATTGCAGCTTCGCGCAACGCATGGAAGATGCGAATTTCTTCCATAGGAATATCAAGATCTGTTGCCCATTCCTTAATGTTTTGTGGCACAAGAGTTGGATATGCCCCATCAATCAGCGGTAAACCAACATCATGAGCGCCAGTGACTTTGCCAGCTAACCCGCCAATTGCTTGACCGAGCTGGGTTGCAACAAGTGAGCCAATAAATGAGTTCAAAAGAGCCGAGATCATTCCGATCGGAATCTGCATGTTTGCTTGGCCGAAGGGGCTGTCAGCACCAAAAGGATTTTCCTGCGATTGGCTATCGCCCTGTGCTTGGTTTAGTAACTCACCAATTGCAGATGACAAACCAATTGCTAGTGGCTCAACAGTTGTTTGCCACCCTGCCAAAGTTGTATCAACCCAATCAGTGCGCGCTAAGGCGACACTGCCTGAGTTCGGAGATTGTGGGAAAAAAGTTGCATCGTTTAGCCATAGCTCTGCAATGGAAATAGCTTGCTCAACATCGGAAACATCATTTGCGCCAATCGGTGCTGAACCTTGGGCGGTTGCAAACTTCTTCGCGGTATCGCGCACAAGATTCTTTGGTAACGCTTCAGTTGAACCACCAAAACCTGAGGCATTTATTCCCAGCTTTGAAAACTGTTCTTGAATCTGTTGTTGCATCTGTTGCATCATCGCAGCAAAATCAACTGGCTCGTTTGAGTCATCCGAGTTTCCTGGTGTGAAGCCAAAAGGTGTCATGGATCAATCCTCCCAGTGTTAGAACAACTTCGCCTGCTTTTCTATTCCAACGCGTTTTCCCGGTCAGCGATGGGCAGTGACAACCAGTAGGCTGGTCTCATGTCCAACGCCTTTGCAGCTTTAATCTGGTGGGTAGTTCCTGCCGCTGGGCTTATTGGCGCTCTCGGATATGTCCTATGGGTTACAAAGTTTCAAGGAAAATTTCAGCAAGAAACACAGCGCTCTGTTGGACAGTTCCAGCGCTTTCAGGATTCTCTCCGTGATTCCCAAGCTCGTGATGTTGCAACCGGCGGAGCGATAATTACTACAGCAGTTGCTGGCGGAACCGATGATGTGGGCACAATTGATTCTGGTTCATTTGATGCAGGCTCTTCAAACTAGGTCAAGTTGTAGCTAGCGCGAAATTAGTTAACTTGAAGATGATGCGATTTTCCAGACTTCCCCGATTAGTTACTGCAACGCTAGGAATCTTCTTTGCCTTAGCCACCCTTGCTCCATTGCCATTTTCAATTGTTTTACCAGGTGAAGCACAAAACATTTTTAAGGGTGTAATTACTTTTAAGGGTTTAACAAACTATCCAGCATCTGGTCGGATTGATTTAATGTCAATCAGAGTGACAAACCCAGATGCATGGATTTTTGGACCAGAGCTTGTGTATTCATGGATTAGCGGCGATAGAGCGGTGTACCCAAAATCTGCTATCTATCCTCCTGGCACTTCAACTAAAGAAGAGACCAAACAAGCCAAAGAGGACATGGTTAAATCGCAAGACACAGCAATCATTGCGGCAGTTAATTACTTGCAATCACATCCAGAGATCATGGCTGAATCGAAATCACAAGGAATAGATCGTGCAAACCAGCTCGATACAAAAAAAGTTGTGTTCAAAACTGGCGAGACAGGTGGTCCCAGTGGAGGGCTTGTTTTTTCAATTGGTTTAGTTGAATTGTTAACTGAAAAAGACTTGCTCCAAAAGCGTCATATCGCGGGCACTGGAACGATCACATCCCGTGGCGTTGTTGGCCCCATCGGTGGAATCAACGAAAAGATTAAGTCTGCCCAAAAAGTGGGAGCTACGATTTTCTTCGCGCCCGTCGATAACGCCGATGAGATCAGTAATGTCCCTGAAGGCATCAAAGTAGTAACCGTCGCCACCTTGGCCCAAGCAATTAACTATTTAGAGCGCTCAGGACGTTGATTCTCAGGAAGTATTAACCATTATGGCCACCTTTGGTGGCTCCTAATTGGTGGCGTAATTCGCGTTGCGCTAACTTTGCCCCATGACGAATAACCCCCAGTTTCAGCGCCCATCCTTTCAATTCAAGGGCGGCAAGAGCCCACTAGCAATAACAATCGGAATTCTTGTAGCCATCGGTGTTCTCTTCACAGCACTGAGCGGTTTCTACGCTGATTGGTTGTGGTTTAAATCTGTTAACTTCACAAACACTTGGTCAACAATTCTGACAACAAAGGCAACACTCTTTGTGATTTCAGGTTTGCTCACATCAGTCATTGTGATCTCCAATGTTTTGTTGGCTTACAAGCGACGCCCGTTGTATGTGCCTATGACAGTAGAGGCAGACAATCTTGAACGTTACCGTTCACAGGTTGAACCTATTCGTCGCCCACTAGTTATTGGTTTAAGCGTTGCGCTGTTCTACTTTGCAGGATCTGCTGGCTCACAAATGTGGAGCACGTGGTTGTTGTTTAAGAACTCAACCCCATTTGGTGTTACAGATCCACAGTTCAATATGGATATTTCATTCTTTGCATTCCGTCTACCGTTCTGGCAGACATTGATTTCATGGGGAATCTCAACTGCAATTCTTGCAATCCTTGCATCAGTTGCCGTGCACTACCTATACGGCGGAATTCGTCTACAAGTTTCACAGGATCGCACCACGGTTGCAGCTCGCGTTCAGCTTTCAGTGCTGCTCGGACTAGTTGTCTTACTCAAAGCGGTTGCTTACTGGTTTGATCGCTTCGCACTTTCATTAAAGGAAAGCCGTTTGATTACCGGACTTACTTACACTGATGTAAATGCGGTTCTACCTGCAAAGGCAATCCTTGCCGGAATCGCAATCGTCTGTTCACTTCTATTCTTTGCAAACATTGTTCGTCGCTCATGGGTTCTACCTGCAGCAGGAACAGCGCTATTAGTAGTTTCCTCAGTGTTGATCGCTGGCCTATACCCAGGTGCAATTCAACAGTTCCAGGTAAAGCCAAGTGAGTCTTCAAAGGAAGCTCCATTTATTCAGCGCAACATCGACGCAACCCGTGCTGCATATGGCATTGATGATGTAACTATTAAGGACTATCAGGCTACTGATTCGACAAACACCGGCCAGCTTGCAGATGATGCGGCAACTATTGCCAATATTCGTTTGATGGATCCAAATGTTTTGTCTGCAACATTTAGACAACTACAGCAGATTCGCCCGTATTACAGCTTCCCAGAATCACTGGACATTGATCGCTACACAGTAAATGGCGTCAAGCGCGATGTTGTTGTGGCTGTTCGTGAGCTAAACATTGCCGGTAACCCATCACGTAACTGGATCAACGACCACCTTGTTTACACACACGGTTTTGGTTTTGTAGCAGCATACGGAAATGAGCGAGATGCGGATGGAAAGCCATCATTTAGCGTTGGAAACCTTCCACCAACAGGTGCGCTCGGAAAGTTTGAGCCACGTATTTATTTTGGTGAGAACGTTCCTGATTATTCGATTATTGGTGGAGTAAAGACAGATACTCCGGTTGAGTTTGACTACCCAGATGACACATCTGCAAATGGTCAGCGCAACTACACCTACACAGGTTCAGGCGGTGTTCCAGTTGGTTCTCTGATCAACAAGGCTGTATTTGCCTTGAAGTATCAGGAGCAGAGAATTCTGCTTTCAAACTTGATCAACAAGGATTCAAAGATTCTCTTTGAACGTAATCCTCGTGATCGCGTTGCAAAGGTTGCACCATGGTTAACCCTTGATGGAGATCCATATCCAGCATTGGTAGATGGAAAAGTAATGTGGATTATCGATGGATACACAACAAGTGCTGGCTACCCATATGCACGTCAAACTGTGTTGTCTAACGCAACAGCTGATGCACTGACGACTAACTCGGCATCAATTGCATCCCAGCGAAACCAGAGCGTTAACTACATACGTAACTCAGTTAAAGCAACGGTTGATGCATACAACGGAACAGTTACCTTGTACGAGTGGGATGAAAAGGATCCAGTGCTAAAGACTTGGGCTAAAGCTTTCCCTAACTCTGTTAAGCCAAAGAGTGAAATCTCTGCCCAGCTGCTAGAGCACATCCGCTACCCAGAAGATCTCTTCAGAGTTCAACGTGACATTCTCAGCTCGTATCATGTGAAGACCGCAGAAGCTTTCTACGGCGGACAGGATTTCTGGCGCGTACCTAGAGATCCATCAACATTTGGAGCTAACGCATCTGCGCAACCTCCTTATTACTTAACGCTTCAAATGCCAGGAAGTAAGAAGCCTGCCTTCTCATTGACAACTCCATTTGTTCCACGCGGTGGTCGTGAAAACCTTTCAGCCTTTGCAGTTGTGAACTCTGACCCAGGTCCTGAATATGGAAAGATGACAGTTCTGCAGTTGCCTCGTAACACAAACGTTGCGGGTCCTTCACAGGTTGCTTCTAACTTCGAAGCAAAGCCTGAAGTTGCAAACTCATTGTCATTACTTCGTCGTGGTGGTTCTGATGTTGTTCTTGGAAATCTGCTCACACTTCCAGTTGGTGGAGGTCTCTTGTATGTACAACCTGTATATGTAAAGGCGACTTCAAACACCGCTGCTTATCCATTGCTTCAGAAGGTGCTTGTTTCCTTCGGAGATCAAATTGGATATGACGACACATTAAAGGGCGCTCTTGATCAGGTGTTCGGCGGAAACTCCGGTACAGCTGCAGGGGGAACCACTAGTGGAACAACAACTAGTGGAACAACTTCAAACTCTTCACTTGCAAGCTCACTAGCCAGTGCAAAGCAGGCATATGCAGATGGTCTTGCAGCACTTGCAAAGGGAGACTTTGCGGCATATGACAGAGCACAAAAGCGATTGAAGTCTGCACTCGATGCAGCCATCAATGCGCAAAACAAGAAGTAGAAATAAAAGTGATAACTAAATCTTCATAATCAAAGTGAAGATCGAGTTGTTAACAGCTTGAGATAAGGGCCAAGTTTGTGCGGGCAATCGCATGGATTTGGTCTTTATCTATTGGTGCGCATAAGATTGCACTACCGACGCGGGGTGGAGCAGCTCGGTAGCTCGCTGGGCTCATAACCCAGAGGTCGTAGGTTCAAATCCTGCCCCCGCTACTAGCAATAACCGCACAAAAGGGTTCTCTTATGAGGGCCCTTTTTGCTTGTCCCAAATGCCGAGGATTACTAGCGCGGGTAAATTACTTGATGCGTAGTGAGTTGGTAACAACCAGAACACTGCTCGCGGCCATGGCTGCCGCTGCATACAACGGCGTTAGCAGGCCTGCTGCTGCAATTGGTAAGCCAATAATGTTGTAGATAAATGCCCAACCCATATTCAGGCGAATGATCTTTAAAGTCTTTGTAGAAAGCTTTAGTGCAGAAACGACGCTGCCTAAACCAGTACTCATCAAAGTTATATCCGCACTATTAATCGCAGTATCTGTTCCGGTGCCCATCGCCATTGAAAGATTTGCTGCGGTCAAGGCAGCAGCATCATTAATACCATCGCCAATCATTAACACGGTGTGACCTTCACTCTTTAATCGTTCTACGATTTCAAGCTTAGTTTCAGGCAGAGCATGCGAAACAACATGTGCTGCATCGATTCCAACTGTTGCTGCAACTGTTGCTGCAACCTCTGAACTGTCACCAGTTACAAGCCACGGCGTGATTCCCATATTTTGAAGTTCAGAGACGGTTTGAGCAGCATCGCTTTTCAGTTGATCTCCCACCGCAAAGACTGCAAGTGCAACTCCGTCCCAAGCCAGCACTGCAACAGTTAAGCCGGCAGCTTGTCCGTGTTCGACTGCAGATTTAATCTCTGGATGAAATTCCGTTGAGCTATGTGCAACAGCTGCAGGGGAACCGATAAGAACGACTGGAGATTGAGAAAGTATTGAAACGCGACCTGCAGCCCCTGAACCTGGTGTCACTGAAAAATCAGAGACAGCATATGTTGGACGGGCAGAGTTTGGAATTGAAGATTTAGCAGCACTCTGTGCAAGTGCGTATCGAGTGATTGATAGTGCAACAGGGTGGTTATTCAAGGATTCAATAGCTTGTGCTGAAGCAATAATGTGGTCAGGGGTAATAATTTCAGCAAAGGAGCGACCTAGAACCGCACCTGCTGCTGTAGAAATTGTTGCTTCCTGAACAAGCATGACACCTTCTGTAAGGGTTCCAGTCTTATCAAAAACAACCACATCAACTTTGCGTGCAACTTCAAGGACCCGCGGCTCGCGTAACACAATTCCACGAGCAGCTCCGCGGCCTGATGCCACAAGCAATGCAACGGGTGTAGCTAAGCCAAGCGCGCATGGGCAAGCGATTACAAGAACAGTAATTGCGATTGAAATTGATTCAGTAAGTGAAGTTCCCGTTGCATACCAAATGCCAAAGGTTGCAATAGCCGCTGCGGTAACAATCGGAACAAAGACCGCGCTGATTCGATCTGCAAGACGTTGAATGGGAGCCTTTGTGCCTTGCACGCTGATCACCATTGCGGTGATGCGTGCAAGTTCTGTATCGCTACCAACCCTAGTTGCTCGAACAATCAAACGACCATTGTGGTTAACCGATGCTCCAATTACTGAGGAACCTGGACCAACGTCAATCGGCTTGGTCTCACCTGTAAGCATTGAATTATCAACTGCGCTTTCGCCCTTGACAACAATGCCATCAGTTGCAATTCGATCACCCGGGCGGACTTCAAACTCATCACCAATTTGTAACTGTTCAATCGGAACAATTAGCGGAAATCCCCCACGAACAATCGTTACCTCTTTACTACCTAATGCAAGCAACGATGACAATGCGCTGCTTGCCTTAGCTTTTGCGCGAGTTTCTAAGTAACGACCAAGAATCACAAAGAAGATAACTCCGGCAGCAACTTCAGTGTAAACATCCCCCGCACCAGTTGAGTTGGCGTAAATCGACCAACCAAATGCTGCAAGTGAACCCATTGAAATTAAGTTATCCATTGTTGGATGCTTAAGATTTCTAAAAGCTGCTTTATGAATTGGATATGCAACTAGTAGCACAACTGGCGCGCTCAAGGTAATAACAACCCAGGCCGTTGGTGAATACAAAGGATGAGGCAAACCAGCCGCATCTAGCAGATCGTGAATCCACATATCTACTTGATGGTGCCAGCTCATGACCATAGAAAGTGCAACCGCTGGGATTGCAAAGATCGCTGCAAAGAAAAACGCGCGAGCTGATTTCTTGCTGTGTAAAGCAACTGATTGAGCATCAACTAGAAGGGATGCTGAATATCCAGCCTTTTCTACAATCTTGATTAAATCTTTGGCGGTGATTTCAGCCGGAGCCAGAATATGGGCGGTTTCAGTGGCAAAGTTAATTGTTGCGCTAACGCCTGCAACATTATTGAGTGCCTTTTCTACAGAGTTCACACAAGAAGAACAGGTCATTCCTTGAACTGACAAGGTCGTTGGTTCAAGGGGTGTATTGCTCACCTGTGTCTTGCTTGCCTCTGTGCTCATCGTCGCTCTCCCTGTTTAGTCTTTCCTAAATCCAATACTTCTGTACCTATTCTTACTTTTCCTTCTCCTACACATTAAGTCTGTTAATTACCTCATTATGAAGAATTCCATTTGTTGAAACACCACTTCCGCCGAAAGGTCCGTTTTGGCCTGCAGTATTCGTAAATATTCCGCCAGCTTCACGAACGATGATGTCCAACGCTGCCATGTCCCACACTGCCAGAGATGGCTCGACAGCAACATCGACTGCGCCCTCTGCCACCAACATGTGCGACCAGAAATCACCGATACCGCGGGTGCGCCAAGCACCAGCAAGCATCTTTTGGAATGGCTCCAGACGTTCACCCCAACCGACAAAATCTGAGTATGAAATCGATGCATCACTTAAAGAAGAAACCTTTGAAACAGAAATCTTCTTTTCATCTGGTGCACTTTCAAAATCTTCAGAGTGGTCATTGCTTACGCCATTGAAGCGCACTGTTGCGCCATGTCCCTTGGCTGCAGCCCAACGACGAGCAAGTGCCGGCGCACTTGCGATTCCAACCACTACTTCTTCATTGCCAGATGCATCAACTTGCACAAGTGCAATCAAAGTTGCCCACGTTGGAACTCCGCGCATAAAGTTTTTGGTGCCATCAATTGGATCTATTACCCAATAACGACCTGAACTTCCTTTATCACTTCCAAACTCTTCTCCGACTAAACCATCACCAGAGCGATGAGTGTCTAACGCTTCTCGGATTGCAGTTTCAACTGCGCGATCTGCATCGGTGACCGGGGTGTTATCGGGTTTAGTCGTAACCACTAAATCTTGTGATTGATAACGATCCAAAGAAATTGCATCTGCAAGATCAGCTAAAGCGTGAGCAAGGGCCAGATCATCAAGAATCTGCGCTGAACCATTGCCTTTGCTCATAATGATGTGAGTCTATTCCACAGGCGTTATAGGTGCGTCCTTGACGGCAAGAAGCGAGCGAAGGCTTGCCAGGCGTGCAATTCTGTGGGGATTTGGAGACCCATCTGGCGAAGCCCAGGCATCTAATTTGCAAGAGCTTTCAGCATGAGAACAGTTGGATAAGCAGTTTGCCGCTACTTCAGATAAATCGCTAAATGCATCAACTATTCGTTGATTATCGATATGGGACAAACCAAATGCACGAATTCCGGGAGTATCGATGATCCAGCCATCGCTATCTACTAATGGCAGTGCAAGTGCACTAGATGATGTGTGGCGGCCACGACCAGTTGCTTCATTCACATCACCCGTTGCACGATTACTTTCAGGAACCAAGGCATTGATCAAGGTTGATTTACCAACACCAGAATGTCCTACTAGAACAGAAATCTTGCCTTCAAGAACTTGAT
>JBILNA010000140.1:0-2710 GCA_044375255.1 Candidatus Planktophila sp. | reverse complement strand
GTTCGGTACCCGCAGGAATGGAAACGCATCGACCTCTCTTCGCATTTTCTTTATAATCCAAATCAGAGACAGTCAAATACACATTCTTTGAACAGCTGGTGCAGAATCGTTGTGACTCATTGTCATCAATCTTGAGAAGTTCATCCCATTGCATTGAGCATTCAAAAGCCAAAACAGATTCAATCTCTCGCGGATGGCGAGACACGACTCGCTTTATATCAGCAATGATCTTTCGCATTTTGTAAGAATAAGACCTGATCCTCTCGAAAGTCAACGAGATAGATGGCCAAAAGTTTTGCTAATGCCGTTTGCGGTCACCTGACTTTTAACAAGGTGTTCATAATAAGTTTGCCAGGTATTTGTTCGATGTGGAAGCTGTTTTAGCAGGATTCAGCCATGAAAAAATTTCCGCTAACTGTCATAACACTCTTAACCGCCTCCGCACTATTTACCGCTGGGCAACTTCCAGCACTGGCTGATGAAGCCACCCTTAAAGTCACCGAGATCGCATCGATTACCTCTGGCGATGGTGAAGGAAGTCACGAGATCGCTACCTTCCACGCCGGCTCAAAGCGAGTTTTTGCGACTAATGGAGTGAAGAACGCAATCGATATTTATGATATTTCAGATGTAGCAAGTCCAAAGAAGGTGGGCTCAGTTGCTCTGAGTTCTTATGGAAATGATGTTACTAGCGTTGCCGCAGGTAAAGATGTTGTTGTGGCCGTTGTAAATGTTTCTGATAAATTCTCAGCAACAGGAGTTCCAACTACTACAAACGGAAAGATCGTAGTATTTGATACCAATGGAAAGGTCTTGAGTTCACCAGATGTTTTGGGCGTTTTGCCTGACTCTGTAACTTTTGCGCCAAACGGTACAACTGCACTAGTTGCGATCGAAGCTCAGCCAGTCTGTGCAAAGGATGATCCAGCTACCGCTGCAAAGGAAGATACAGATTACTCAAAGGCATCTGATCCAGTGGGTGGAGTAACAGTTGTTGATCTAAGTAACCCAGCCTCACCAGTCCTTAGATTTGCTGGCTTTGATCAGTTCAGTATCTTTGAGATGAGAGCCAAAGGAATCGCTGTGTCATCAGTTGTAAATAATGTCTCTAAGGATTTCGAGCCAGAGTTTGTTACTGCAATAGATAACAATTATGCATATGTCACCATTCAAGAGGCAAACGCAATTGGTAAGCTCAATATTGGATCTGCAACCTTTGAGAGCATCTCACGTGCCTTTGAAAGTAAAGTTTCAAGAGTTGCCCGTGATACTAGTGATAGAGACGCTGGGGCAGGTCCGCGAACTTACACAAATGTGGTTGGTGCCTCACAGCCAGATGCAATTGCTGGCTTCACTATAGGAGCGGGTCAATACTTCGTAACTGCTAACGAGGGAGATGCTCGCGAATACACATGTCTAAACGATGATCTTCGTGGCTCTGCGCTCAAAGTAGATGCACGACGTTTCCCTGATTGGAGCATTTTGTCAGGTAGCGCTGCTCTAGGTAGAGCGAAGGTCAATCCAACTATTGGTGACAAGGATGGCGATGGAGACATCGACACTATCCACCTGCGTGGATCAAACTCAATGACGATGTACCGCAATGGAATTGTGATTTGGGATAGTGCCGAACTTTTAGATCAAATTCAGACAAAGGCATTTGGTGTTACAAACATCAACGGTTCACACTCACTGTCCTCGGATAAGAGCACAATGAACTATGTGGGTCAAGACCGATCCGACGATAAAGGCTCAGAGCCAGAAGGTGTTGCAGTCGGAATGGTTGGGAATCGTCGCATAGCAATTCTTGGTCTAGAAAGAATGACTGCTCTGGCCATCTTTGACATCACGCAGCCACGCAATCCAGTCTTTCAAGAGTGGTTACAAATGCTGCCAACAAAGGCAACTCCTGCAAAGGATGTGAAGCATTGGTCACCAGAGGGAATCGTTTTTGTTCCTGCAGATAAGTCGCCTTCAGGCAAAGCGCTGGTTATCACAAGCTATGAGCTATCAGGTTCACTCTCGATTCATCAGATCGAGCCACGGTAACTAAACTCTAAAACATTAAAGGACCACCCAAATTTGTTGAGGTGGTCTTTTAAATGTACAGTTTTTAAATGTTAGGAAAATTGTGCAATTCCTCAAAATGGTACAATTAATCTATGACACAAACAACACGACAATTAGTAGATTTAATCAAATCAGAAAACGCAGAACACTTTGCCTCAGGACTAAATGAGTGGGGCTACCCTTGTGATTGCTATCTTCATAATGCCATTGTAACTATTGCTCAATACTGGATTGATGAGGAATGAAAGACCTAAGAGTATTTGAAGAATATGTGATCCTGAAGAGTTAGCGAACTCTGCTTCTCTTGAACCTAAAGAGCACTACACCGACAACCTCGTTGGCAGGAATCCATCCCCAGGTGCGTGAATCAGTGCTTTCATCATTGTCGCCTTGGACCCAATAATTGCCGCCATGTGATTTTTGTAAGCGCTTAACCAAAAAAATCCCTGGTCGTTCTTCCCGTTCTACGACCACAACTTTTCCCAGGATGCGGTCACCAACTGGCGGTGTAAGGCCAGCAGGAAACCAAGAAACCAGAAGCCAGTCACCATCCAAATAGGTGGGGGACATTGAAGATCCCGAGACCTTGACTGTGCCAAATTTGCTCACGGGCGGTAGTCTCGCACTACTAAGTCGGTAA
>JBILNA010000139.1:0-2725 GCA_044375255.1 Candidatus Planktophila sp. | reverse complement strand
TTCTTGTTGATGCCGATCGGGACGATAAAGAAGGTGCCATGGTTGGACATCATGGTGGAGATAGTGAAACTGAATCTCAAGTTGGTTTATTGACAACAACTTTGAGCTAGATACTTAAAGCTTTTATTTACTATCCTCTGGCTTTATTCCAAACATAATTTCATCCCAGCTTGGAACCTTGGCACGAGCAGTGATTCCATCGCGACTGGCTTCATCATCTGGCTCTTCACGAATAACTGCAAGGCGTGGAACTTCTCGAATAGGCGGAGTTTCTTCTTCAAGCTCTTGATCAGGAGTTTCTTTGCGGAACTCGCTGTACACATCAATGATGCGACGATCAGAGGGGTGAGAACTCTCGGTGGGAATCAACGCTGGGGTTGGAAGCTGGCGAGGAGCAGGATCGTCACCCATCATCCAACGTGCGTTCTCATCCATAGATGTAACTGTGCGAAGGAGTGAATCAAAGCTCCATTGAGCAATTCCAGTACCTGAACTGTTTGGGTAATGCAGCTCCAAAGTCCAGGTGCCATCTTCTAAGCGCCAGGTGTCCCATGACAATTCAGATGAATCAATGTTGCGGGGAGCTAAACGGGAGATCACAACACCGAGCAAAGTAACGGCATCGCGTCCGCCTTCTTTACGGATAATAATCTGCTGAGCTTGATCAATAATGTAAATGCGTTCAGAAAGAATTGGTCCGGCAAAACGTTCTACCTTTTCAATTGATGTGTTGTTTTCACGAGCGATTTGTTCTGCAGTTTGTCCTGCACGCAGCAATCGCTGAATCTCTTTGATTGAAATACTTGGCTCATCGGTAGCTGGGACAGCCATCAGTCTTTGCTGATTAACAGTTGCGCGCAATGTGTCAGAAACTCGAACGGTGAATTCATTTCCATCATTGTCATGCAAAGACAGGTAAAGACCATCCTCGGTCTTTCCGTTTAGTCGTAGCTCAGTCACGAGCACGAGGGTAGCCGATAAGGGCCTTATAAGTCTGGAAATACGGAAGTGTGGCTGCACATGCCGCAATCATGAAACCCAGAGGTACCCAATATGCGATGTCGGCACCAAACCGGTCGATGACTTGGCCAGATAAAGCACTTGCGAAAGCTCCACCTAATGGCATCCCTGCAACGACCCAAGTCAATGTCTCGGTGATTTGTTCTGGTGGCACCGCACCTTCTGCAACTCCGTAGGCATTTATCACAAGTGGGGCTACCGCAAAACCATTAAAGAATAAAGCAATCGCAAGCCACGTTAAAGAGTGTGTAAACAACATTGGCACCGACAGCAAGGTCAGCGCGAATAAGAAAATCAAGAATCGAGATGCGCTTGAAAGCTTCCATTTAATTGCGCCATTGATAATTGCAGCGATACCGCTGCCGAAAGCCCAAATGGCCAACAAAAGACCCGACATGTTTTCTTGGCCACGCTGTTCCGTAAAGGCAACGGTGACAATTGCTATTGAACCAAAAAATCCACCTAACAATGTTGTGGCAAGAACTATGGCTTGGACTCGCTTATTACGGATTACTGCTGGATGGGGATCCTCTATTCGCTTTGGTGTCGAAGGAGGTTCAGTCGATTTCTGTCTGATGTATAACGGAACTCCGATTGCAACAAAGATGATTCCAACTACCATTCCCGCCGCTGGTGCAATCGTTGTAGCACAGGCGGTCACAATGATTGGACCCAAGATAAAGACAATTTCATCCATGATTGCTTCAAAGGAATATGCGGTATTTACTAAGTGACGGTCTTGTTCATCTTCGGCGGTGCTTGATTTATCTGGGCTCAAAACATGTAACCAGCGGCGTCGAACTAATCCACCGGTATTTACCGACATTGATTCAGCAATGATGATGCTCACAAACCAAGTCCAGGTAGGAGCTTGATTCAAAACCAAGAGCGTAAAAACACAAAGCCCTGCAACTTTTATTGGAATAACGCGGATCAACATTGCGCTTTGGCCAATACGATCTGCAACACGTGACCAATGCGGCGTAGCAAATGCCATAACCACTGAGGCGGTTGCACTGAGAGCTCCAGCTAACGCATAAGAATCACTTGCAGCTACTACGATAAAAATCAGGGCAAGCGAATCCATTGAAATTGGCATGCGGGCAATAAGTCCAGGGATAGAAAAAGCAAGGCCCCCAGGGGTTCTAAAAAGTGTTGAGTACCCAGAGAACATAGGCAGGAGTCTATCTCGGCATTAGACTGCACCCATGACCGATTCCAACGAATTGCTTCAGCTTGCTTTAAAGATTGCGCGTCAAGCAGGTGATCTGTTGGTTAATCGTCCGGCTTCTTGGGAATTAACCGTTAAATCAACAGCAATTGATATCGCTACACAGATGGATACAGCCAGTGAGAAACTAATCGTTGAAAGTATTTTGGCTGCACGACCCGATGACGGCATCATTGGCGAAGAAGGAACTTCACGTGCGAGCAAGAGTGGAATTACTTGGGTGATTGATCCAGTAGATGGCACCGTTAATTACTTTTACGGATTACCGGGGTGGGCTATCAGTATTGCCGCAAAAGATGAAAGTGGAACATTGGTTGGCGTTGTTCATAGTCCAACTGTTAATTCAATCTGGCATGCAAGAAAAGGTGGGGGAGCATTTCTCAATGATGTGAAAATTGCCTGCAACAACCCAGTTGAACTAAATCGCGCCCTGTTTTCAACCGGCTTTGCCTACGATGTAAAAGATCGCATCGA
>JBILNA010000138.1:0-2729 GCA_044375255.1 Candidatus Planktophila sp. | reverse complement strand
GGAGTTTTGAAATCTGACACCGTTGTTGGCACTGTAATGAGTAACCTCGGATTTATGCACGCGATGAAAGATGCGGCAATCAATGTTGTTACGACCCCAGTCGGTGATCGTTATGTTCTGGAAAACATGATTGCCAATGATTATTCATTAGGTGGCGAACAATCAGGCCATGTCATCATGCGCCAATTAGCTAACACCGGTGATGGCTTGTTAACCGCGCTGCAACTTATGCAAGAGGTAGTGCGCACAGGAAAAACTCTGCAAGAGCTTGCTGCAACGATGGTGCGATTCCCACAGGTCTTGATTAATGTGAAAGATGTTGCCAAAGATAGATTGCCAGAAAATACCGCAATCGCTGCAGCGGTGAAATCAGCGGAGGATCGCCTAGGTGATTCAGGTCGAGTTTTATTGCGTGCATCTGGAACTGAACCGCTAGTTAGAGTCATGGTTGAAGCTGCCAGTGATAGCCTTGCGCAAGAAGTTGCTCAGCACCTTGCAGATACAGTTAAAAACGAACTGGAGTAAATGATATGTGCGGAATTGTGGGTTACACAGGGCCACAATCTGCCTCACATCCCTTAATCGAAGGTCTGCGTCGCCTTGAATACCGTGGCTATGACTCGGCAGGAATCGCACTTGGTACGCCAGGCAAGTTATTCATTGAAAAGAAGGCGGGCAAGCTTTCCAACCTGGAGAACTCATTAGATGCCACTTTGCCAACAGTTCATTCAGGAATTGGTCATACACGTTGGGCCACTCACGGTGGACCAACGGATGGAAACGCACATCCTCATGTTGATAATGAAGGAAAGCTCGCAGTTATCCATAACGGAATTATTGAAAATTACACCGAACTTCGTTCACAGCTAGAAGCTAAAGGCCATAAGTTTTCATCAGAAACAGACACCGAATCTGTTGCACATTTGCTCAGTGATTTACGTAAAGAACACAATGGAGATTTAACTGCAGCAATGCGCGATGCAGTTAAAGCCCTTCGGGGATCATTCACTTTGCTAGCTATTCATGCCGATGCTCCAGATGTAATCGTTGGAGTTCGCCGAAACTCACCACTTGTTGTTGGCTTAGGTGATGGCGAGAACTTCATGGCATCAGATGTTGCTGCATTCATCGAGTTCACGAAGAAAGCAATCGAACTGGGGCAAGATGAGGTTGTCACTATGACTCCGACTTCAGTTGAAATTACAGATCTTGATGGCAACTCAGTGAAGCCGAAGCAGTATGAAATTTCATGGGATGCAACCGCTGCGCAAAAGGGTGGCTTTGCACACTTCATGCTCAAAGAGATCTTTGAACAACCAAAAGCTGTTGCAGATACCTTGATTGGCCGTTTAAGCGATAACAATCAAATTGTGCTGGATGAATTACATATGAGCGCAGATGAGATTCGCTCCCTAAAGAAGATCACCGTTATTGCATGTGGAACTGCTTATCACGCAGGAATGGTTGCAAAGTATGCGATTGAAAAATGGGCAAAGATCCCCGTAGATGTTGAGATTGCAAGCGAGTTCAGATATCGCGATCCCATCATTGATCCAAACACTTTGATTATTGCGATTTCACAATCTGGCGAGACTATGGATACCTTGATGGCTGTACGTCACGCAAAAGCGGCAGGCGGAAGAGTGTTAGCAATCTGCAATACAAATAGTTCGACAATTCCCCGTGAATCAGATGCCGTGCTTTACACACACGCCGGCCCTGAAATTGCAGTGGCTTCTACCAAGGCGCTGTTAACGCAAATCATCGCGGTTTACTTAATTGGATTGCACCTTGGTCAAGTAAATGGATCCTTGAAGGATTCGGATGTGCGTGATCTTTACAAAGAGCTACTAGAACTGCCAGGCAAGATTGAACAAATCCTTGAAACCGTCGAACCTCTTCGTGAGCTAACTCGTACATTTGCACAAAACAATACAGTTTTGTTCTTGGGCAGAAACATTGGTTATCCAGTTGCGCTAGAAGGTGCACTCAAGTTAAAGGAACTTGCCTATATTCATGCCGAGGGTTTTGCTGGGGGAGAGCTTAAGCATGGCCCGATTGCACTGATTGATCAGGGGACACCAGTTATTGCAATTCTTCCAGCAGGACATGAGCATGCCCTGGATGAAAAGATGCTCAGCAATATTCAAGAGGTGAAAGCTCGTGGAGCTCGTGTAATTGTCATTGCCGAAGAAGGTGCACATGTTGAAGGTGCTGAACACATCATCCGTATTCCAATCGCCCCTGCTTTGTTTCAGCCGATACTGGCAACAGTTCCATTGCAGGTATTTGCTTACGAAATGGCGGTCGTGCGGGGCAATGATGTTGATCAACCAAGAAACTTGGCAAAATCCGTAACGGTTGAATAATGGAAAAATTGGCACAAAACCGTCGACGTCAGATGGACAGAGCACTTCGCTGGTCCTTGCTTCTTTTTACTGGCTTCTTAGTAGTAACTCAACAAGTTCTTACTAATGGCCCACTGGTTGCCTATGACAAGGAAATTAATAGCCAACCTAAACCTCAATTTGAAGGCCTTGCAGGATTCATTCTTAGGCGTTTAGATGATTTGGGCCTTCGCGGCCTAACCGCAACTGTGCTATTAATTGCGGCATCATTTATTGCTTACAAGTTTAAAACATGGCGCCCACTTAATTTAGCAATGATTTCATTGCTATCACTTAACTTGGTGGTGGGTACATTTAAATTAGTTTTGGGTCGAACAAAAC
>JBILNA010000134.1:0-2763 GCA_044375255.1 Candidatus Planktophila sp. | reverse complement strand
TAAACATCTGCATCCAGAATTCCAACAGTCAAACCATTCTTAGCCATTGCGACAGCTAGATTGGCAGTTACAGATGACTTTCCTACCCCACCTTTACCGGATGCAATGCCAATGACACGTGTAAGTGAGTCAGGTTGCGCAAATGGAATGAATTTTTCGCGACCTCCACGAACAACTTTTTTTACAAAGTTACGTTGATCTTCATTCATAACTCCAAAAACAAGATCCACACTTTTTACGCCCTCAACGCTTGTTACAGCGTTAGAAATATCGGTTCTTAACCTGTCTTGCATAGGACATGCTGCGATTGTAAGCAAAACCTTCAAGGAAACCGAACCGTTGATTTCAGATAGATCTTCAATCATTCCAAGTTCTGTTATCGGATGACGAAGTTCTGGATCATTAACCTTGGAAAGCGCATCTGTAATTTGTTCCAGAAGAGTCATAGTAAATCTGGATCAATCATTGCTGCAGGTTTCTTGACCTTTGGCTTGGCGGTTTCCTCATCCAACAGATCTGCAATTTGCTTCTTGACAAAAGTCTTTGGATTTAAGTCCTTAGGTTGTAAGTCTTCAAACCCAGGTCCAAGATTGTCTCGAAGTTCGGTGGTTGCTCTATTTGCTAATCCACGAAGTTTCTTGACCCATTGCGCGGCATCTACCGCAATTTTGGGAAGTCGCTCCGGTCCGACAAGCAGCATCGCAAGGATTGCAAGACCTAAAAGCTCGCCTGCACCTAGATCGAAGAACATTTCTGTAGCCTACGCCAATTACTTCTTAGCCGCGATTAGAGTCAAGGACACAGTTTTTTCAACGCCATTACGCTTATAGGTAAGAGTTACAACATCACCAACATTCTTTGATCGAACATTGACAATTAGCTCTTCTGGGCCACTAATTGGCTTTCCATCTAGAGCAGTAACAATGTCTCCACCACGCAAACCTGCCTTTTCTGCAGGGCCGCCAGGCAAGATTCCGGTGGCAGAAGTGGCAACTTTAGCGCCTTCACCCATGTAACTCATATCGATTGAAATTCCAATTACTGGATAGGTTGCAACTCCGTTTTTGATCAGTTGATCTGCAGTTTTGCGTGCCTGATTAATTGGAATAGCAAAGCCCAGCCCAATTGAACCGGTTTGCAGCTCTGATCCTAGAGATGCAATCGCTGAGTTAACACCAATAACAGCTCCGGTTGAATCTACAAGTGGTCCACCAGAATTTCCTGGATTGATTGCAGCATCAGTCTGTAAAGCATTAATGAAGGAACTCTCATTTGAAGAATCTCCCGCAGTGACAGGACGATTCTTTGCACTAATTATTCCTGTCGTAACTGTTCCCGATAATCCCAGCGGAGATCCGATGGCTATAACTGCATCCCCCACTGCGACCAAATCACTATCACCAAATTGCATGGCCTTTAATCCTGATGCTGCAATTTTTAAAACTGCTAAATCATACGATGCGTCTCGCCCAATAACTTTTGCCGAGAAGGTTCGTCCATCATTGAGTTTAACTCGAATACTTCCACCAGATTGCGCTGCAGAACTGATGACATGATTGTTGGTCAAGATGTATCCATCACTATCAATGAAGAAACCAGAACCTGTTCCACCACCTGACAGTGAACGAGTTTGAATCGAGACAACAGAAGGCAAAACTCTTTGAGCAGTACCTGCTACAGAGTCTGGTGCTCGTTCAATTGTGCTGGTAGATGAAACAAGATTGACCCGATTAAATAGTGATGCACCTGATGCATTAACTCCCAAAATTCCGCCAACGCCTCCGGCTAAAACTGCAATTAATGCAATAGTTCCCCTTGAATTTTTAGGAGAAGGTTTTGCCTGCCACCATGGAGCTGCGACTGGGGCTACTTTTTTCCGAGGAAAGATCATGGCGCTATTTTGCTACAACTTTGTTGCGATCAGTAATCCATCGCCGACCGGGACCAGCGAACTTACCCAATGATCAGTATCGTTTTTGATGATTTTCCCAGTATCCCGAAGTGCGACCGTGCGTGGATCGCGTTGGGCAGCATCACACACCTTTCCACCACCGTAATAGTTATCGATTACTAGCGCCCCACCACTTCGCAGTATTCGCTGCGCTTCGTTAATGACATAACCCAAATCTTCAGGATTGTGCCGAACAACAACTAAGTCATAGGCGCGATCGGTGAGCTTTGAAATCACTTCCAACACGGAGTTAGTGATCAATCGATATCTACTTGGAGCTATATCTGCATCTGTAAACGCCAGCTTTGCAATCTGTGAATGCTCCATCTCATCATCTATAGATGTCAATGTTCCACTGGGAAGCATTCCATCGAACAACCATAAACTTCCCACACCGGAACCTGTACCAACTTCAACAACTGATTGTGCTTTTAATGTTGATGCTAAAAATTTTAGAAAAGCGCCAGCTCCCGGAGTTGTATCAACCGTTCCTAACTCAACACCGCGGGCACGTGCTTGAGATTTAAAGTGGTCTTCGGGAATGAAATTCTCGGCAAATGTATGTGGATCTACTCTCATGATATTGAGGTTATCCACTCGGTAAGAAGGCGTACTCCGAACCCTGTTCCACCTTTGGAGTTTTCGCCTGCATCAACTTCGCTGCGTGCAGTTCCTGCAATATCTAAGTGGACCCAACGTCTAGTTGATGTGAAGTTTTCTAGAAACAGCGCCGCAGTAACTGATCCAGCAGAGAACTTACCTTTATCTGCTGTGTGATTGAGATCAGCAATATCACTTCGTAAAGCTTCTTT
>JBILNA010000135.1:0-2763 GCA_044375255.1 Candidatus Planktophila sp. | reverse complement strand
GCACCCTTGAGCAACTGTACTTCGCTACTTGGCTCATTTGATGTGCTCATGCAACAACCTTCTTCTTGCTTTTCATTACTGCAAGACTTAAACCAACAAAAACGACCACTGTAATTAAAGCAACCCACCATGGTGCAAATGCAAGAACGGTTACAGGAAAAGCAATCGTTGCTGTCCACAGATACAAAATTACCGCGGCCTTCTTGGTTGAATTACCTGCACTGAGCAGACGGTGATGAAGGTGTTGGTTGTCAGGTGCAAATGGAGAACGTCCAGCTTTGACACGTCGACCAACTGCAAGCAATAAATCCAAAAATGGGATTGCAAGAACTGCAAATGGAAGCAATAACGGAAGCAAAGTAGGTCCAAGTGACTCGGCGGAAATTGCATTGGGATCTACTTGGCCAGTCAACGTAATTGCTGCAGCTGAAAGCAAAAGACCCAACAACATAGATCCACTGTCGCCCATAAAAATCTTGGCTGGGTTGATGTTGTGAGGCAAGAAGCCGAGGCAAATACCCACTAAAACCGCGGTTGTTAACGATGGTGCACCCGCACGGCTAAAGCCATATTCGACCGCTAATAGATACGCAAAGGCAAAGAATGCGATACCTGAAATAGCCACAATTCCCGCGGCCAAACCATCCATGCCATCAATAAAGTTGACCGCGTTAATGATAACCAGCACGATCAGAACGGTTACGAGCTGACCGATACTTGGTGGCAAAGTAATGACTCCGTTAATTGGTAGCCACAAGATCTGGATTCCGTAAATAAGCAAGATACCGGCGACGAAAACTTGTCCAGCAAGTTTTGTTAGCGCATCTAATTGAAAGCGATCATCTGCCATGCCCAGCAAAACAATTGCTGTAGCTGCCAGGAAAATTCCTTGAGTTTCATGCCCAAAGGATTTACCAACAAGTGGCAAGTGATTAACAATTGCAAAGGTAAGCGCCATCGATGCCCACATCGCAACGCCGCCCCAGCGGGCAGTGGGAACGCTATGAATATCGCGATCTCGAATTGCAGCAACTGCCCCAAACCGAATCGCTTGGCTACGAACAATCGGAGTAATCAAGTAACACAACGCTGCCGAAATCAGCAGGGTGATTAAGTACTCGCGCATTGAAGGGGATTACGCCTGGTAGATAGGAAAACGAGCAGTTAGTGCATGGACTTCAGATTTAATCGCAGCGTGTGCAGCTGCATCATCGGTTTTGATTGCACGTGAAATCAATGAAGCTATCTGCTTCATTTCCTGAACACCCATTCCCTGGGTTGTCGTTGCAGGTGAACCAACACGAATACCACTTGTAATTCCAGGCTTTTCTGGGTCGTAAGGAATCGAGTTCTTATTCATAACAATTCCTGCAGCTCCACAACGCTCATCTGCAACCTTGCCAGTAACGCCAGTGCTGCGAATATCCATCAACGCCAAGTGTGTTTCAGTGCCGCCAGAAACTGCTCGCATACCTTCAGTTTCAAGCGCGGCTGCAAGTGCTTTTGCGTTAACAATGACATCGGCCGCATACTTTTGGTAACCAGTAGTTGCGCATTCAGCCAAAGCGATCGCTTTGCCAGCAACAGCAGACATAATCGGTCCGCCCTGCATTCCTGGGAAAACCGCCTTATCAATTGCTGCAGCATGTTGTGCCTTAGCCAAAATCATTCCGCCGCGTGGACCACGCAAAACTTTATGTGTTGTAAATGAAACAACATCTGCATACGGAACAGGTGAAGGAATCGCTTTACCGGCAACTAAGCCAATGAAGTGAGCAGCATCTACCCACATGATCGCACCGACTTCATCGCAAATTTCACGGATCTTTGCAAAATCAACAAGAGATGGATACGCAGTAGCTCCTGAGCAAATCATCTTTGGCTTGGTGCGAACAGCTTGATCACGCAATTGGTCGTAATCAATCAACTCGTTATCTTTACGAACGCCGTACGACTCGATGTTAAACCACTTACCTGAAAAATTAACTGGTGATCCATGAGTCAAGTGACCACCATGAGCCAAGTCCATTGCAAGCACGGTGTCCCCTGGCTTTGTAAATGCTTGGTACACCGCAACATTTGCCGATGCACCCGAATGTGGCTGAACATTTGCATGCTCTGCACCAAATAAAGATTTTGCGCGATCGATTGCTAGGTATTCGGCCTTATCAACCTCTTCGCAACCACCGTAGTAGCGCTTGCCTGGATAACCTTCGGCATACTTATTAGACAGCGTCGAACCTAAAGCGGCAAGTACAGCTCGCGAAGTGAAGTTTTCAGATGCGATTAACTGCAAGTTAGTCTGTTGACGCTTGAGTTCAGACAATAGAACTGCAGCGATCTCGGGATCCTGCTCAGTTAACAGGTTGAAATCTGGGCCATAGAAGGTTTCGGACATGGTTAAACCCTATCGGGCAAGCGGGTTAAATTCCTGTTGCGCCGGGAACGATGGCTTGAATCTCTGCAAGTGAGATAGCACCCTCGCGCAGGTAGCGCACACCGGTTTCATCGGCCTCAATCACCGTAGAAATTGGGCCCTTACGAAGATTCCCACTATCAAACTTCAGCGCGACATCTGATTCAAGAACCCACACATCGCTGAGAGACTTTGGTGCAGCCATTCCTTTTCGTGCAGCGCTTGCAACAGCAAGTGGGCCTGTTTGTGACACTAAAGCTTTTGCAAACTTAGCTTTTGGAATTCGTACACTGACGCGATCTAGTTGATTGTTATCGCCAAGATCCCAACTAAGTCCAAGTTGTGGA
>JBILNA010000136.1:0-2763 GCA_044375255.1 Candidatus Planktophila sp. | reverse complement strand
ACAGGAGACGGGGCCCCATCAGTCCACGACTTAGGCACTTAAAACTCCTCTTTTAATTGCAATCAATGCAATTTAATAAGCATCACTCTACCTTAGCCCGCACAATCTTCACTGTTTTACGCCTAGAGCGTATGCTTCCACCATGCATACACAGTTATATATCGATGGCCAATGGATTGATGGAATCGGAAAGTTACCTGTTTACGATCCCAGCGATGGTTCAGTAATCGCTGAGGTTTCCCTTGCCGGAGATGCACAATGTGATGCCGCAATCGCTGCAGCTGATGCTGCTGCAAAGGCGTGGGCTAAGACAGCTCCGCGTTATCGCTCAGAAATTTTGCGTAAAGCATTTGAGTTAATGACGGCAGAAAATGAAGCGATCGCAACATTGATCTCTCGCGAAAATGGCAAGGCGATGCCGGATGCCCGCGGTGAAGCAACATATGCTGCCGAATTTTTCCGTTGGTTTGCTGAAGAAACAGTTCGCACACCAGGAGATTTCCGTAAGTCACCTTCAGGGGATAAGCGAATTCTTGTTTCTCACGAACCTATCGGTGTCTCAATTCTTATTACCCCGTGGAACTTTCCGGCAGGTATGGCTACTCGAAAGATTGGCCCAGCAGTTGCAGCTGGTTGCACCATGATTCTGAAGCCAGCGGGTGAAACACCATTAACTGCGATGTACATCGTTGATTTGATGGAGCGCGCAGGATTACCAAAGGGTGTTCTTAACTTAGTTCTTCCAGAAAAAACAGGACCAGCGATTTCAAAGATGCTTCATGATCCACGTGTTAAGAATCTTTCATTCACAGGTTCAACTGAAGTTGGTCGCATCTTGCTAAAAGAAGCTGCAGACCGCGTTATTCGTTGCTCTATGGAGCTTGGCGGAAATGCACAAGTTGTTATTCATGACGATGCTGATTTAGCAGTAACTATTCCGCAGCTTTCACTTGCCAAGATGCGCAACGGTGGTGCTGCATGTACTTCAGCTAACCGCATCTTTGTTCAACGAGGAATTGCAGACAAGTTCATCGCTGAAATGACTAAGTCCATGAGTTCATACGTCATGGGCCGTGGAGTAGAAGCCACAACAACACTTGGCGCTTATGTTTCTATGAAAGAGCGCAACAAGATCGCCGACATTGTTGATGAATCAATTGCAGCTGGTGCAAAGGTTGAAGTTGGTGGAGTTAAGCCAGAAGGTGATGGTGCTTTCTACCCAGCAACGGTTTTGGTTGTTAAAAAAGATAACCCAATCTTGCTCCATGAAATTTTCGGACCTGTTGCACCGATCGTCATTTTTGATACCGATGAAGAAGGAATTGAATTAGCTAATGACACTGAATTTGGTCTTATTAGTTATGTCTTCTCTTCAAACCTCACCCGCGCACTGCGCACAGCAGAGGCGATGGAATCAGGAATGGTTGCAATCAATAAGGGTGTTATCTCAGACCCAGCAGCGCCATTTGGTGGCGTGAAGCAATCAGGTTTGGGCCGCGAAGGTGGTTTCGATGGAATTCATGAGTTCTTGCAGACCAAGTTTATTGGCCTAGAGATTTAACCCACTTACAGAGAACGTAGTTTTGTAAGAATTTCCTTGTCGCTAGTCTTGATTTTCACAAGGAGCCCTTTCAAGTAATTCTTACCATTGGCGTAGTAAGCAAGTGTGTAATAGGGGTATGTATTAATGCCATATCCAGATTCTTCGCTAGGTATAGTTCCGGGAAGAGGATAGTTAGCGATCACATCGACATCGCACTGAGCAAAAAACTTCCGGAGTTTTCTAATGTTAACTGGCTTAACTCTAGTTAATTTGATTTCTCTGATCTCAGATTGAACATCATCAGAGTTCAACTTCCTTGCCGAATAATTCACTTTTCTATTCTTAAGGTTATATGTTGCTTCACCATTCGCGATGATCCGAATGGCCATTCCTGTGTCAAGAAGTAGTTGAGCTTGATTGGCATAAAAGTCTCTGTTTATTTCCAACAGGTAACTATAAAGTGCCCTTCGTTCCTCTTGGAATAGAAGACCACCTGATGTCAGGCATTGTTCAAAATAACTCACACCTTTATTGTGCACCTATCAGGCACCTTGTCGCTACAAATTTTCCGGAGTCTCCCTTTACGGCCACCTTTTTTCCACTTTCCAAGTACACATAACCCTGAGCGGTACCACGATAAGAGCCCGAGATGGTTTTTTTACAAGGCGCAAATAGGTCTTTGAAGGTCACCACATTAGGCATCTTGCTGGTCGAACTCCTTCTTTCATTTTCAAAAGAGTAGGCAGTGATTTCACGGTTATTCTGAATTTTCTGTATATCTGCAGTTAGTTGCGTGTATTTCTGTGAGACATTACAGGTCGAAGTGATGTTTAGTTTAATGGCATCTATATTTTGAATTTCAGACAAACTTGTTGAATAGTGCGGTCTCTCGATATTTAAGGTGCAATTTGGTTCAGGATTGTGAGTAATTTGAAGGATTAAGAACTGAGCAGCTAACAGCCCGACGACTAGAAGGCTTGGGACTTTAGGCATGAGTAATATTGGTTTAGGGATTGTTATAGGCATGTTTTGAAACTAGACAAACATGCTGACTTGCTTAATCGGGTTATCCCCAGGCGTTACAGGGGGTAACAATGTGTATCTGGCGGAGGATGAGGGATTTATCCTCTCCATCCTGGGTAATTCCCCGTTTTTTAGGTAAACGGTTCATAAATCGACAGCGTAGTCCGCAAACTCGAACCTGTAAACAGTCAGAAATA
>JBILNA010000133.1:0-2781 GCA_044375255.1 Candidatus Planktophila sp. | reverse complement strand
TGCCGCTGTTGCTGGAGCAACAAAAGCTGTTGCAGCCATAACAGTTGCAGCAACAACTGCTACAAGACGAAATACTTTCTTCAATTTTCCTCCAAGGATTCAAGGGGATCTTCAATAACTCACTTTTTCAAGGTAATTATGGAAGCTTTATGTAATTGGGAGCCTATTACTTGCACGGGAATAAACTCAACACGCCAGGGGCGTTTTTGATGACAGGGGTGTAACGTTTTGGAAAACTCTCAACTTGGGGTTGAGGGGCTCGCGTAATTACTTCACTAAACCCAGGTTCTTATAGGTTTCTGAGAGGGTCTGACTGGCAACTTTTCGGGCTTTGTCTGCCCCACTATGAAGCAGATCAATCAAGTGCTTTTCATCTTCCAGTAGTTCCAGTGCCTTGGTGCGAATTGGGCGCAAGTACTCAACAACGACCTCGGCAACGGCCGCCTTGAAATCGCCGTATCCCTTGCCATCAAACTCATTTTCAAGCTCTGCAATTGAACGCCCAGAAAGAGATGAATGAATTGTTAGTAAATTGCTAATGCCAGGCTTTTCTTTTTCATCAAACTTCACTTCGCGACCCGCATCTGTTGCCGCACTTTTAATCTTCTTTGTATTTGCCTCTGGTGTATCCATGATTTCTAGAACGCCAGCAACAGATCCTGAAGACTTACTCATCTTTGATGTTGGCTCTTGAAGATCATAAATCTTTGCACCGGCCTTCAAAATGTGACCTTCTGGCAATCTAAAGGTTTCACCGAAACGTGAATTAAATCGAGTGGCTAGATCACGGGTTAATTCAATGTGTTGACGTTGATCCTCACCAACCGGAACATAATGTGCTTGATACAAAAGAATGTCTGCAGCTTGCAACATTGGATAAGTGAAAAGCCCAACGCGGGCACTATCTGCCCCACCTTTTGCAGACTTATCTTTGAATTGAGTCATGCGACTTGCCTCGCCAAAGCCTGCCAGGCATTCCATGATCCATCCCAGTTGATTGTGCTCTGCAACATGGGACTGAACAAAGAGCGTTGATTTTTCAGGAGAGATGCCGAGCGCAACTAATTGTGCCGCCGAAGACAAAGTGCGCTTTCTAAAGAGTGCAGGTTCGATCTCGCCAGTTAAAGCATGTAGATCAACGATGCAATAAAAAGCATCATTGCCATCTTGAAGCTCTACCCATTGCTTAAGAGCGCCTAAGTAATTACCCAGGTGGAAGGAGTCACTTGTTGGCTGAATGCCTGAAAGAACTCGCTTCTGTGTCATGGGCGTAATTCTTTCACACGGATGCTGTTCGGGAGATCAACAACTGCCCAGCACGCTTGCCTTCCATGGTTAAGACAGTGATTCGCAGACCATTAACGTTGACGACATCATTAACTTGAGGAATTCGACCCAAGAAGTGCATGACAAAACCGCTGGCGGTTTCATATGGACCTTCAGGAATATCAAGCTTGGTCTCTTCAATTAAATCATCGATTGAAATCAAGCCATCTATTTCAAAGTCACCTGTGCGCTCTTCCAGCGAAACCTCGTTTTCATGCTCATCGTATTCATCACGAATATCACCAATAAGCACTTCTACAAGGTCTTCAAGGGTCACGATGCCGTCGGTGCCACCGTATTCATCTAAAACGATTGCAAGATGTTGACCTTGTGTGCGCATTTCAGAGAGCGCGGGCAAAATGCCCTTGGTTCCTGGCAAGTACATAATGTTTCTTGCTAGCTCTACGATCTTGGTGCTCTTATTTGCAAGAGATGTATCTAATAAATCGCGCACATGGATAAAGCCAACAACTTCGTCAGATGATCCACGCACAACTGGGTAACGTGAATGTGCCTTATCAACGGCTAATTCAATTGCTTTACCAACGGTCAAGGAAGCATCCATAAAATCAACTTCGGTGCGCGGAACCATGACTTCGTGGACCTGTCGTTCAGAGGCGTTAAAGACTTCTTCAACAATGTCGCGCTCTTCATCTGTTAACGCAGCATGGCCAGTTACCAGGTCAAGCAATTCTTCTTCAGACATTTGACTGCGTTGGACCTTAGGGTCAACACCAAATGCGCGCAAAACAATGTCTGTGGATTTTGAGAGTAGCCAGATCAGTGGGCGGAAAATGTTCGCAACGATGTTAATGATTCCGGCAGTTGCCAAGGCAATCTCTTCAGCTCTAAATAGCGCCACACGCTTTGGAACTAACTCACCAAATACCAAAGAGAAGTACGCGATCACCAAAGTGACACCAATAAGTGAAATAGTTGTTGCCCAGGCGTTTGCAATGCCCAAAGATTCCAGCCAAGGAATTACATAGTCACCTAATTGATCAGCACCAAGGGCGGCAGAGAGAAAACCGCTTACAGTTACGCCGATTTGGACCGCAGCCAACAAGCGATTGGGGTGTGCGGCCAGGGCTGCTACGCGAGCGCCACGTTTGCCACGGGTGGCAATCTCGCGGACTTGGCTATCTCGAAGTGAGATGAGGGCGATTTCAGCTGCTACGAAAAATGAGGCCAGAACAATCAGGCCAGCAATAGTTGCTAGATCAAGAAATAGTGAAGCCAACGAGGGAGGTTCCATTATGCGCTAAGTATACATTCCCACCCTCGTGGCGGAAAGCGAGATCTTCCTTTATGCGGGGTTTGTGCGTAATCTTGCCCCGTTGGCCAACCGGCCATCACCTTCATCCTCGGACCGTCGGGCACGTACCTGCCCGGAGAAGGAGAGCAATCTCATGGCATCAGTAGTTTTTGATGGCGCATCACGTATCTACCCAGGAA
>JBILNA010000132.1:0-2796 GCA_044375255.1 Candidatus Planktophila sp. | reverse complement strand
CCCAACTAAGTCCAAGTTGTGGACGTAGGTTTAATGACAACATTCCGGGCCAAAACTTTTTCATCAGCGCTTTAATTTCAGGTGTTGTCTCGCGAATAATTCCATCAGTTGTCTTGACGCTTCCAACAATAACTTGGGCCGCTGTAAACAATGGGTCTCCGCGCAATACATGCATCGCACGCACCGCGTCTTGCCTAAAAGCATCACAAACATATGCGTAGCTATGTTCCATTGGGATAACGATGATGAAACCTTCGGCGATAGCTTTGGCAGCTTTGTTAACATGACGAGAAAGTTCACCTTTCTTCAAATCAATTTCCTTAGCCATGGCTACCTCCTCACCGCACTAGTCCAACGTGGTCTGCCTACTAGGTCATCATGCAGGGCAACCTCTGAAAAATCTACTGAAAGCGCTGCAGCAATCGCTGGCCCTTGCTCTTCTGTGTGTTCAATAACTAAAACTCCCCCAAGCTTCAATAGCCGAGCCGCAGCGGTAATAAATTGTTGCGGAATTTCCATTCCGGTTGGGCCGCCAAACAAAGCAATGTGAGGCTCAAAACCTGCAACATCTCGGGGTAGCTCTTGTGAATCTGGAACATACGGTGGGTTTGCAATAACAACATCGCACTTAATCCCTGGCAGCACATCTGCAACATCGCCTTCAACAACCCGCACATTTTCAGCGATTACTGAAACATTTTTCTTAAGCCAGACAAGTGCTTCGGGGCTTTTTTCTACAGCAATTACCCTTGCAGTAGGTGCTTCGGTTGCGATTGCTAGTGACAATGCACCAGAACCTGCACCTAAATCAATAACACTGACTGGTGCTGGCAGGTTTTCGATGTGCTGTAAAACAGCTTCTACTAATAATTCAGATTCCGGACGTGGCACCAGGACTCCTGGGCCGACTTCAATGTTTAAGTATCTAAATCCGGCTGTGCCAGTTAAATATTGCAACGGTTCAAAGTTCAGGCGACGATCCAATAAATCGTAAAACTGTTCCTCTAAAACATCTTTATCTTCGATGCCCAGCAAAGTTGATTCAGTCATGACGGGATTATGAAGATCCATGCGAGATAGACCTAGAACGTGAGCGAGCAAATGCTCGGCATCGACTTCAGAAATACCAGATTCAGCTAACTGCGATTTAGCATCGCGCAGAATCTCCCTAACGTTGATTGAACCGCTGACCATGTTAGTTAGCGTTGGCCAAACGTGCTGCTTTGTCAGCATCTAGCAAAGTTTGAATCATGTCATCCAAATCGCCATTTAAAACCGCATCCAAGTTATTTGCCTTGTAGTTAACGCGGTGATCGCTGATGCGGTTTTCCGGAAAGTTGTAGGTACGGATTCGCTCTGAACGATCCACTGTTCGAACCTGGCTCTTACGCTCTGCAGAGGCAATTGCTTCTGCCTTTTCTTGAGCATCTGCCAACAAGCGTGCGCGCAAGATACGCAGCGCAGATTCCTTGTTTTGTAGCTGGCTCTTCTCGTTCTGACAGGAAACAACAATTCCAGTTGGAACGTGGGTTAAACGCACCGCTGAATCCGTTGTATTTACCGACTGTCCGCCAGGTCCTGATGAGCGATACACATCAACGCGTACATCGTTCATGTTCAGCTCGACATCTACTTCTTCTGCTTCAGGCAAAATCAGCACGCCGGCTGCAGATGTGTGAATGCGACCTTGGCTTTCAGTCTCTGGAACACGCTGCACACGGTGCACGCCACCTTCAAATTTCAAGCGCGCATAGGGTGATTCACCAGGTGCTGCGGTTCCCTTTGATTTAACCGCAACAGAAATATCTTTATATCCACCCATTTCACTTTCGGTGGCATCAATGATTTCAACTTTCCAGTTGTGCTTTTCTGCATAACGCATGTACATACGCAATAGATCGCCAGCAAATAACGCTGATTCATCTCCGCCAGCACCAGCTTTAACTTCCAAAATAACATCACGATCATCATTAGGATCACGGGGCAGTAACAACTCTTCTAGCTTTTCAGCAGCTGCATCGCGTGCTGCTTCAAGTGCAGGAATTTCTGCAGCAAAGTCAGGATCAACATCGGCAAGCTCGGCAGCAGCCAACAGATCATCTTCAGATGATTTCCAGGCTTTGAAACCTGCAACTACTGGACCTAACTGCGCATAGCGACGTCCAAGCTTTCGAGCATTGGCTTGATCTTCGTGAATAGAAGGATCAGCCATCTTTTCTTCTAGTTCGGCGTACTCGCGCACCATTTCATGTGCTGATGCAAAGCGATCATTGCTCATCGACTGCTCCTTTCTATTTCGAATCTGGTCAATTTAGAGTGTGGATTGGGAAATAAAAAAACCGCGACCGCAACCCGACAAGGGCTGCGATGCGGTTTCTTTAGAAAGCTAGTTGGCAGTCGCGTCGTCCTGCTTTTTAGCGTTTTTACCGAAGCGCTCTTCGAACTTAGCCACGCGACCACCAGTATCAAGGATGCGCTGCTTACCTGTGTAGAACGGGTGGCATACAGAACAAACTTCAACATAGATAGATCCGCTAGCAACTGTTGAACGAGTTACAAACTTCTCGCCGCAACCACAAGTTACTTGGGTCTCTTTGTACTCTGGGTGGATCTCTGGCTTCATGGTTATTCCTTTTTTCGTTTTTGGGTCCTGCTCCTATTGATAGGTCTCAGGTGAACCAAACGGACGGTTAACAGACCCCAAGGGTAGGCGATAAGCCCACAATTGAGAAATTTACGCTTACTTTGAGTCGTCAGGACCCGCAGTTGTCTTCTGGATCTGCATCAAGAACTCGA
>JBILNA010000016.1:0-11081 GCA_044375255.1 Candidatus Planktophila sp. | reverse complement strand
CGTAGAGATCCTTATCAACTGGGGCAGGTGGTTCGATCTTGTTCATGATTCCATCAAGACCAGCCATAAGCATTGCTGCGAAAGCTAGGTATGGGTTTGATGAAGGATCTGGACAACGGAATTCGATTCGCTTTGCCTTTGGATTGGATCCTGTAATTGGGATACGGATACAAGCCGAACGGTTACGTGCTGAGTACACAAGGTTTACTGGCGCTTCATAACCTGGAACCAAGCGACGGTATGAGTTAACAGTTGGGTTAGTGAAGGCAAGCAATGAAGGTGCGTGCTTCAAAAGACCACCGATGTACCAACGCGCCATGTCTGATAGATCGCCGTATGTGCCTGCTTCGAAGAACAGTGGCTTTCCATCTTTCCATAGTGATTGGTGAACATGCATGCCTGAACCGTTATCTCCGAAGAGTGGCTTTGGCATAAATGTTGCGGTCTTTCCGCCTTGCCATGCGGTGTTGCGAATGACGTACTTAAACTTCATAACATCGTCACCAGCGGTAAGGATGTCGGTGAAACGGTAATTGATCTCCATCTGTCCAGCAGTTCCCACTTCATGGTGAGCACGCTCCACAAGAAGTCCGACCTTACCTAACTGCATCACCATTTCATCGCGAAGATCTGCGAATTGATCAGTTGGAGACACAGGGAAATAACCACCCTTTACGCGTGTGCGGTAACCGCGGTTAGGCGTTCCATCTGCATCGTATTCAACGCCTGTGTTCCAAGCGCCTTCATATGACTCGATCTCGTGTACAGCTGAGTTGATTCCGGTCTTGAAGCGAACGCTATCAAAGACATAGAACTCGGCTTCTGGTGCAAAGAATGCAGTGTCAGCGATCCCAAGTGAACGCATGTAATCAACTGCGCGCGCTACTACACCGCGAGGATCGCGGCTGTATGGAGTGTTATCAACTGGGTTGTGTACCGAGAAAATAATGATGAGGGTTTTTTCTTTACGATATGGATCAATGTATGCAGATTCTGGAACTGGTAGCAGTTTCATATCTGATTCGTTGATTGTCTGGAAACCTCTAATTGAGGAACCATCAAACATAAGGCCATCGGTAAATACAGCTTCATCAAATGATTCAACAGGAACGTTGAAGTGATGCTGAATACCAGGCAAATCTGTAAAGCGAACGTCAACTAGTTTGACATCCTCTTTCTTAATGTATGCAAAAATTTCTGCGGCGTTCTTAAACATGCATCTCCCAATTTCACATGTGATGCGCTAGACCCCTCATCATTGAGTTTCAGGCGCTTTTACGTAGTTGAACCCTAGGTGCACACCATGAAATTGACATAACCCGCTTGTTAAATTCATGTTACGTCTGGCGGGTTAGGGCGTTAGGCTTGTGGGGTGAGCGTGAGTTTCATCAGAGTTACCCTCGGCCGGCGAATGTCGGCGTTAATGGTCGATTGGCTGGCCTGCTACTTCATCGTGGCCGCTTCAACCGGGGGAATCGGAAAGATGGCTCCCAACCGATCATGGTTAGTTTTGGCGCTTTTCTTTGCCGAAGTCGCAATTCTTTCAGCGCTCCAAGGTGCATCACTGGGACATCGAATTTTTGGTATCAAAATCATCAGATTTGCCGATGGGGGAATGGTTACTCCGCTTCAGGCATTGATTCGATCCTCGCTACTCATCACAGTCATCTTTGCCATCACCTTTGATGAAAACGGCAGAGGCTTACATGAACGATTTAGCGGAACGGTGTTGACTAGGGGTTAGCGAATTTTTGGGGCACGAGTTGGCATTGGACCCTTTGGAATTGGCATAGACATTCCGCCAACGGCCTTGAGTCGAGCTCGTACTTCGCGCATTTGGTGCGCGGTCAACTTCTTTGGAAGTCGGCGCATTTGCTTTTGAAGTTTACGAATTGGAACTCGTCCTTCTTCGTTACCGACCAAAATTTCTGTGACTGGAACACCAGGAGCAAAGCGCTCAGCCTTCTTTCGCTCATCTGTAATCATCTGTCGTACAGCGTTAGTACCTTCACCGGTTAGAACAATTCCGGCACGGCCAACACTTCGGTGAACCATGTCTTGGTTACGAGCAACAGCAACCGCTGGGGTAGTAGTCCATCCTTTACGAATTGCCATCAAAACACTTGCACCTGCACCTATTTGATTTTCAATAGATGCATAAGCAGCGGTTCCTGCCTGTCGCGTAAAGAAGAAAAGAGTGAGAAGAAGAGCAAGCGGGAAGAAAACAAATGCCCAGTAAGCAACTTCGTCAAGGAAAAAGCCAATTCCGATACCAATGCTCCATGTAGCCAGGAAAACAGCAATCAGCGCAAAGGGGATCCATGGCTTAACCTGCTTAGTGACTTTGTAAGCATCACGAAAGGTTTGGAAACGAGGCTTTTTGATCTTGGGTTCTTTAGCTTTTCTCTTAAACATGTTGTTAGTTTAGTGGGGCAGGTGCAGTTCCACCAAGACGAGCCGGCGCCCAACGCTGGCCGACATGGCTATCAGGGTACTTTTCTTGAACCTCGCGAAGCATCGAGATCATCACCTCTCGCAGATGTTGCTCAGCCCTCTCGATATCGGCATCTTTCCCGTAGTGGATTGCTTCACCAAATGAAACGGACACTGGTGTTTTTCCGCGCTTGAAATTTGGTTTAACGCCCTTTGTAGAGACCCGTTGCCCGCCCCACACAATAGTAGGAACGATGGGCACTCCAGCATCAACTGCAAGGCGAAGCGCACCTGACTTGAGTTGTTTAATTTCAAAACTAGTTGAGATTGTTGCTTCAGGGAAAATCCCAACGATCTCACCTGCATTGAGAGCTTTCAATGCGGCTACATACGACGGGGCACCATTGTTGCGATCGACATTGATGTGGTGCATACCGCGCAACAAGGGTCCTGCAATTTTGTGGTCAAAGAGTTCCTTTTTTGCCATGAAGCGAACGAATCTTTTGACCGGAAGTGCAGCAGTGCCTGCGATTGCAAAATCTAAATAGCTAACATGATTAATGGCAAGAATCGCTCCACCTTTTCGTGGAATGTTTTCATCACCTTGAAAATCAAATTGAAAACCTAAGTATTTCCAAAACCCTTTAACCAATGCGATAACTGGGGGATAGACAAGATCAGCCACGGGTAGTTTTCTTTTCCATTGCTTGCTTATACAAACGCCCCGCACGATATGAAGACCGCACCAACGGCCCGCTCATAACGCCAAGGAAGCCAACTTGTTCGGCCTCTTGGGCAAGTTCAACAAACTCTGCTGGCTTTACCCAGCGTTCGACCGGATGATGCTTGTTTGTTGGGCGCAAATACTGAGTGATTGTGATTAAGTCACAACCTGCGTTGTGTAAATCAACCAACGCTTGCGAAATCTCTTCTCGAGTTTCACCTAATCCTAAAATCAAGTTCGACTTAGTAATAAGTCCAAAATCTTGAGCCATGCTAATCACTTTCAATGACTTTTCATAGGTAAAGGCTGGACGAATTTGCTTGAAAATACGAGGGACCGTTTCAAGGTTATGAGCAAATACCTCAGGTCGAGTTTCAAAAATTGGATTAAGGAGTTCCGACTTGGCATTGAAATCTGGCGCAAGCATTTCAACACCTGTGCCGGGGTTAAGTTCATGTACTGCGCGAATTGTTTCTGCGTACAGCCATGAACCTTCATCTTCAAGATCATCTCTAGTTACACCAGTAATTGTTGCGTAACGAAGACCCATCGACTTAACTGATTCGGCAACTTTGCGCGGTTCTTCACGATCGATAGGCAGCGGCTTACCGGTATCAATGTTGCAGAAGTCGCAACGGCGAGTACAACGATCCCCGCCAATCAAAAATGTTGCCTCTTTGTCTTCCCAACATTCAAAAATGTTTGGGCAAGCCGCCTCTTGGCACACCGTATGCAGACCTTCACTTTTTACCAATGAGCGAAGTCGAGTGTATTCAGGACCCATGTTGGCACGGGTCTTAATCCATTCTGGCTTTCGCTCAATCGGAACTAGCGCATTTCGAGCTTCAATCCGGAGTAATTTGCGACCTTCAGGTGCCATGGTCATGCGCTCACCCTTCTGAGAGATTCGAAGATGTGTCGTTCAACTAGCGGTGAAACTTCTTCAATTGTGATTGCGCGGTTTAATTCGATTTCAAGTGAGGTGACTCCAGCATCAGAAATTCCGCAGGGAATAATGGAATTAAATGATGCAAGATCTGGATTAACATTGATTGCAAATCCGTGCATCGTGACACCTTGGGCTACGCGCACACCGATTGCCGCAATCTTGCGATCTCCGCTGGTGTCGCGAATCCATACACCTGAGCGCCCATCTATACGCACTGTTGCTAAACCTAAATCAGAGCACACTGCCATTAACCCGGCTTCAATTTCTCGAACAAAACCAACCAGTTCA
Source organism: Candidatus Planktophila sp. (assembly GCA_044375255.1). Classification (GTDB taxonomy): domain Bacteria; phylum Actinomycetota; class Actinomycetes; order Nanopelagicales; family Nanopelagicaceae; genus Planktophila. The sequence goes on along the minus strand of JBILNA010000016.1, from coordinate 6,687 downwards.
GTTGGATTAATCAGTTTCACGATTGGGTAACCAACCAATTGCCCCGGTCCGTGCCAGGTTATTCGTCCACCACGATCTACATCGATGACGGGGGTGCCATCGGATGGCTTTTCCGATTCTTCTGTGCGGCGGCCAGCGGTGAAAACAGATGGATGTTCTAGTAACAACAATGTATTGGGACGGATTCCATCGACCACTTCTTGATGAATAGCCTTCTGGGATTCCCACGCCTTCTGGTAATCAACTAGCCCATGACGGGACAAAGCAATTGCTGAATCCGAAGGGCTTTCCATGAGAGGCACGCCCATAGCCTAAAGGTAGGCTTACCTACATACCAATTGAGGGCCAAAGGCCCAGATAAATAAGGGGTTTGATTACGTGTCCACTGCATTGAACAAAAAGAGCCGCCGTCCACTTGTCTACGCACTAATCGTGATTTTCCTGTGGTTCGGTGCCAGCGGAGTCTTTGGTCCTTTATTCGGCAAGCTCTCTACCGTTCAAGAAAATGACAACTCAGCCTTCCTGCCAGATAGCGCTGAATCTACACAAGCTGCCAAGATCATCGAAAAGTTTAACCAAGATCAAAATCAGAGCCTTCCGACATTGGTGCTCTACCTTGGTGAAGTAAACGCGGACAAAATCGCGGCGCTTAATGAACATCTCGCAAAAATTGGTGCGCAAAAAATTATTGGGACGGATGTACCGATCTCGACATACCTGACACAAGGCGAGCAGATTTTTGCATTCCCATCCGAAGATGGAAAAGCTCTTCTGGTAAACCTTCCATTTAAGGCAGAGATTGCTACAGATCTATTGCCGAACAATAAACCTGCTCTGCCCGAAGTCATCGAAACTTTGCGCGAAGATTCCGCTGAGTTTGCCAAGAGCGTTGGCCTAACTTCAAATGTCACGGGAATTGGCGCTTTACTCGGAGACCTCTTTGGTGCATTTGAAGGCATCGACTCATCCTTGTTACTTACGACCTTGCTTGTTGTGGCATTAATTTTGATCGTTGTTTATCGAAGTCCAGTGTTGTGGATTCTTCCTCTATTTTCAGCAGTGATCGCATTGTCTACGGCTGGTGGTCTTGTCTACCTGTTAACAAAAAATAATGTTATTGATCTGAACGGCCAGTCTCAAGGAATTCTTTCAGTGCTGGTTCTTGGCGCTGCAACTGATTATGCATTGCTGCTGATTTCTCGCTATCGCGAAGAATTGCATCACTTTGAGCATCCTGCACAGGCGATGAAGGCTGCCCTGAAAGGTGTTTTTGAACCGATCGTGGCATCAGGTGCAACGGTTATTTCAGCTCTACTTGTTTTACTTCTCAGTGATTTATCCGGAAACCGCGGACTTGGTCCGGTAGGAGCTATTGGTGTTGCAGCTGCGGTCGTAACAATCCTTACCTTGTTGCCCGCATTATTGGTTGCATTCGGCCGTTGGATTTTTTGGCCACGAATTCCGCGCAATGATGATGTGAATACTCAACTGACTGGAACATGGGCCAAAATTGGTTCGGCAGTTGAAAAACGTCCTCGTAAATTATGGATAGTTACCGCTGTAGGTCTTGCAATTCTTGCTGGTTTTTCCACGACCTTAAATGCAAAGGGATTATCTACCGCAGATGCATTTACCCAACGTCCAGATTCTGTTGTGGGCCTTGAATTACTGGGTGAGCATTTTCCTGGAGGCTCCGGTCAGCCAACTGAAGTGGTAGTTCGAGAAGAGCTAATCGGACCTGTTTCAGCTGCGCTCATGTCTGTCTCTGGAGTTTCATCGGTCGAACCAATGCGTTTGACACCAACGATCCCTGGGCAACCGCCTGCTGCGATCAAGGTTGTCGATGGAAAAGTGATTCTGAATGCAACTCTTGCACTTAATCCCGACTCGGTAGAAGCGCGAGATGTTATTCCTGTCATTCGCGAAGCAGTCCATGCGATCGATCCTGAAATTTTGGTGGGCGGAAGTACTGCAGTTGCATTCGACACTGATGTTTCGGCAAATCGAGACAACCGAACAATTATTCCTATTGTGCTGGTTCTTATCACAATCATTCTGGGTCTGCTGCTTCGAAGTATTCTTTCAGCGGCATTGCTTTTGGGAACCGTAGTACTCTCATTCTTTGCGACGCTAGGTGCATGTCAATTGGTCTTTGAACATGTATTTGGATTTAAAGGCGCGGACACCTCATTCCCATTATTTGCCTTTATTTTCTTGGTTGCGCTGGGTATCGATTACAACATCTTCTTGATGACAAGAGTCCGCGAAGAAAGTGCGAAAATCGGAACTAGGGCTGGTGTTATTAAGGGCCTAACTGTTACTGGTGGTGTGATCACATCAGCAGGAATCGTATTGGCAGCAACCTTTGCTGTCTTAGGTGTCTTGCCACTTGTGTTCTTAGCAGAGCTTGGATTCGCTGTTGCATTCGGTGTTCTTTTGGATACTTTGATTGTAAGAACGATTCTTGTGCCAGCACTTGTCCACGACATTGGTGGAAAAGTTTGGTGGCCATCTAAGTTACAAAACTCTTAACCATGAGTCTTCGGGTAGGAATCGCAGGGTATGGGCTAGCCGGCCGGTACTTTCATGCACCACTACTCAAAGGTTGTGGCTTTCAGGTCTCAGCGGTTCTGACCAGCAATGATGTACGCAAGTCGCACGCGCTAAAAGATTTTCCTGAAACCACGGTTGTGTCAACCATGCAGGACATGTTGAGTCACGCATTAGATCTGGTGGTTGTTGCTTCAGCGAATATGGCTCATGCAGAACAAGCCATTGCGGCACTTAAAGCCGGAATTCCTGTTGTAGTTGATAAGCCAATGGGTCGCACTTTTGAAGAAACAAAGTCAATAGTTGAACTTTCGAAATCACTTGAAGTTCCGCTTTCTACATTCTTTAATCGCCGCTGGGACAGTGATGCCTTAACTATCAAGAAAGTTATTGCAAGTGGCGTGCTGGGTCAGATTCATCGTATGGATTCACGATTTGAAAGGTTTAGACCAGAAGTGAACAAAGATTCGTGGAGAGAGAACATGAGTGCCGAAGACGGGGGAGGGCAACTTTTAGATCTTCAGCCACATTTGATTTCAACTGCGATTGATTGGTTTGGAAGAGCAGAGCTAGTAACTGCATCGGTTCGCTCAATTCGCGGGGCAGCAGATGATGATTCAGTTTTGGTTGTGCGCCACGACAACGGTGTTATGTCGTATCTATCTGCCAGTGCTGTAGCTGGTGCACCGGGTCCCCGCATTAGGATTTTAGGCAGCAAGGGTGCTTTAGTGATTAATGAATTAGATCCGCAGGAAGCACTATTGCGTGCCGGAAAATATCCAGCCGGGGCAGTTTGGTCCGAGCCAACAACATCTGCCGCGTTTATTCACCGCGGAGCGGAAGTTGAAGAAATTCAAGGGGTCCCTGGAAACTATGCCCTCTTTTATACAGCGGTTGCGTCAGCGATTAGTAACGGAACTTCCTGGCCAATCTCTAACGATGATGCATTACTTGTGGCCTCAATAATTGATCAAGCAAGGACTATCGGAAGCAATGTCTAACTCTTCAGATGTGCTGATTATTGGCGCAGGACTTGCGGGCCTGAGTGCAGCCATATCCTTGCAAGAATCCGGAAAAAATGTTCGGATAATCGAAAGTTCAGATCGACCTGGTGGTCGAGTTACATCGGACATCATTGATGGATTCATTTGTGATCGTGGTTTTCAACTGATCAATTCAAAATATCCAGCTATTCAAGCCTTAGATGTAATTAAAGAGATTGACTTTATCGCAGCACCACGCGTCATCGAAGTCGCACTTGGCAATGATCGAAGAGCATTAGGTGATCCTCGCGTTGCACCATGGACAGCGTTGGATAAGACCACGGGGACCATCCCAGAAAAATTGTCTTTGCTTCGATTCCTAGCCAGTTCTCCGAAAGAAAATGAATCCATCGAAGATGTCCTAAAGCCATCAGGTTCAGTTTATTTCCGCGCAATCCGTCCATTCTTGCAGGGAGTATTCCTGACTGACCCAAAGAATGTTGATGCTAGGTATGGTCTATCGATTGTCAAAAGTTTTATCACAGGTTCACCCGGCGTACCTCGTAGAGGTGTTGCTGAACTTTCAAAAGCTTTAGCGTTACGCGTGAACTCAATTACTTACGGTGTTCGCGCAGATAGTCTTGAAGGTAAAATCGTACAAACATCTGCCGGAGAATTCAGAGCCTCAACCATTGTGGTAGCCACAGATGCAACTACTGCAACACAACTTCTTGGGTTACCTGAAGTACCGCGAATGGCTGGCTGTATCACCTGGTATCACGCAGTGACTACAAACCCTTCAGGAAATGGGCGTTTGATTGTTGATGGACAAAATCGTGGGCCGATCATCAATTCAATAGTGATGTCGGACATCTCTTCTAGTTACGCGCCATTAGGTCAGCATTTAGTGTCGACAACTACAGATTTGGGTGCAACTGAATCAGATGTTCGCAGACATTTAGCAATTGTGTGGGGGATGAGCACCCATGATTGGCAATTGATTGCCAAATATGAGATTCCCGCAGCGCTTCCGATTCAAAGTGTGGGGCGAGCGTTGACGCAAGCCGTTAAGGTTTCTGAAAGTGTTTATGTTGTTGGTGATCATCGCGCAGTGCCTTCGCAGCAAGGCGCACTTTTCTCTGGCCGATTGGCGGCAGAGCTAATCCTCAATAAGAGCTGATAAAGCCTCTGAAATATGTGGGTAGTCCCAAGTAAAGCCGGCCTCCTGTAGGACATGAGGGATAACCTTTTTTGATCCAAGAACTTCAGAAGAAAATCCACCTAAAGCGATTTTTAAAGCAATTGCTGGGGCTGGAAACAAAGCAGGACGATGCATCGCCCGAGCCAGAGCAGCTGTGAACTCGTGATTAGTAACAGGGTTAGGCGCGGTCAAATTTACTGGACCAGAAACCGGATTCTCCAAAGCAAAAACAATTGCACGGATCTGATCATGCAAAGTAATCCAGGACCACCATTGCTTGCCGTTTCCTAGTTTTCCGCCAAGACCTAAGCGAAACAGTGGCAACATCTTTCCTAGAGCTCCACCAGTTGGATCCAAAACTAAACCTGTTCGAATTTTTACGGTGCGCACATCTTGAGCAAGATCTGCTGCAGCTTCCCATTCGCGGCACACTGCAGCTAGAAAATCATCACCAACGCGATCTGTTTCTACAACTGCGCGGTTTCCGCTTTCTCCGTACCAACCAATTGCAGATGCTGAAATAAAAACTTGAGGCTTTAACTCGGTAACCGCATTTGCGATGGCAGTAGTCCCCAATAGGCGAGAGTTAAGAATTTCACTCTTGTACTTTTTGTTCCAACGTTTGTCACCAACCCCAACCCCAGCTAAGTGAATAACAGCATCAACACCCCGCAAAGGTTCTAGATCGACAAAGCCGGTTTGTGGATCCCACTGAACTTCATCGGCACCAACAGGGGTGCGACGAACTAAACGTTGAACAGTGTGACCTTCTGCTTTGAGATGTCCGACTAGAGCTGTTCCGATTAAACCGGAAGCGCCAGTTATTGCGATTCGCTGATGAACGGACATCTGAAGATTAGAGCCCTAGATCAGACTCAAATGCGCCGCCTTCAAGACGCTCTTTGAGAGTAACTAGGAATCGGGCTGCATCTGCGCCATCTACAACGCGGTGGTCGTACGACAATCCAAGATAAACCATGGAACGAATTGCAATTGTTTCGCCACCATCTTCACCACGAACAACCATTGGACGCTTGACTACAGCGCCAAGTCCAAGGATTGCAACCTGTGGTTGATTGATGATTGGAGTATCAAACAAAGCGCCACGGCTTCCAGTATTTGTAAGAGTGAAAGTTCCACCGCCAAGTTCATCTGGTGTTACCTTGTTATCTCGTGTGCGTGCCGCAAGGTCTGCAATCTTGCGAGCAATACCGCCCATGTTGAGATCACCAGCGTTTGCAATAACTGGTACTAACAAACCACGCTCTGTGTCGACTGCAACGCCAAGATGTTCAGCGCCGTGATAAGTGATCTGGTCGCCTTCAACTGAAGAGTTAAGTACTGGATGTTGCTTAAGCGCTTCACAGACTGCAACGGCAAAGAATGGAAGGAATGACAGCTTTACACCTTCACGTGATTCAAAGCTTGCCTTTGCGCGATCGCGCAATCGCGCAATCTTTGTAACATCGACTTCGACAACAGTTGTTAATTGAGCACTTACCTGAAGTGATTCAACCATGCGAGCCGCAATAACTTTACGAAGACGTGACATTGTCACTGTTGTTCCACGTAGTGGTGAAACTGCTACGACTGGAGGCTTGGCCGTGGCTGAAGTTGCTGCGACTGAGGCAACAGCTGCAGGTGCTGCAGGTCGCGCTAAGGCTTCAACATCTTCGCGACGAATTCTTCCGCCGATTCCAGTTCCCTTAACTTGCGCAAGATTTACGCCAAGTTCAGATGCAAGTTTGCGAACTAGGGGAGTTACATAAGCATCGGCAGGCTGTGAAACTGATTGAGACACTGCAGATGTTGTCACCGGTTGGGCTGGAACCTGTGCCACCGGAGTGGAGATCACTGGTGCGGACACAACTGGAGCGGCAACAACTGGAGCGGCAACAACTGGTGCCGGAGGTGGTGTTGCCGGAGCAGAAACCACTCCGGCAGCTGTTCCAA
>JBILNA010000131.1:0-2841 GCA_044375255.1 Candidatus Planktophila sp. | reverse complement strand
ATTAATGTACGTCCAGCTACTACGGCAGCGGGAGGAAAGTCTTCCACGGCAACCTTCATAAGAAGATAAGGAATGCCCCATAAAATTCCGACTAAAGCAAAGTGGAACAGCGATTTACGACTCATCTATCCAATCACCTTGCGGTAGAGATCCACAGTCAACGCTGCAACGGCATCCCAGCCAAATAGTTTTTGAGCACGTGCACGACCTGCAGCGCCATACTTCTTGAGAAGTTCGGGTTGAGACATCAAACGAGTTATGGATTCGGTCAATGCTTTTTCAAATGGTGCTGCTTCGCCGTTGTAATCAACCAGCTCACCAGTTTCTTTGTCAGCAACAACCTCTGGAATACCGCCTACGCGTGAACCAAGAACCGCGGTTTCACAGCCCATGGCTTCGAGATTTACGATTCCAAGTGGTTCATAAATTGAGGGACAGATGAATAAGTCTGCAGCGGTGAGCATCGCGGTTAATTGATCATGGGGGAGCATCTCTTTGATCCACCACACATTGCCACGAGTTGACTGAAGCTCAGCGATTAACGCCCCAACTTCATTACCGATTCCTTCTTCATCAGGGCTTCCAGCCGCCAGTACCAAACCATATTCTGCCGGCACATCTTTCCAAGCACGCAGCAAGTGGGCCAAACCTTTTTGACGGGTAATGCGCCCCACAAAGATTGCAAAGGGACCATTGATTCCAAAACTCATCAACACAGATTGATCGTGATTGGGTGCAAATTTATTGGTGTCTACACCATTTCGAATTGTGACAACTTTTGTGGGATCAATTGATGGATATGCCTTTAGGACATCAGCGCGCATTCCATCGCTCACCGCGATAATCGCACTTGCACCTTCATAAGCAGTTTTTTCTGCCCAGGAAGATATGCGGTATCCGCCGCCTAATTGCTCTGATTTCCAGGGACGCATTGGTTCAAGTGAGTGGGCGCTAACAATGTGTGGGACGCCATGTTGTAGCGCCGCAATGTGACCAGCCATATTTGCATACCAAGTATGCGAATGAACAACGTCAACATGACCAAGATGTGTTGCTATTTCAAGATCTATCGCCAAAGCTTGTACGGCAGGATTTGCATCGGCAAAACCGCTGGGCAATGAATAACCAAAAGCATCATCACGAGGTCCACCAAAGCAGTGCACATCGACATGAACATCATTGATTGTGCGAAGGGCTTGCGTTAACTGAAGGACATGTACTCCAGCACCACCATAGATAGTCGGTGGCCACTCTTTGGTAACGATTCCAACCTTCAACATGGTCATTTCTTCGAGAGCCTCTTCCTTCGACAAGGGTGAAAGGCTATCGTTAAGACATGGCCAAACTGCAACTTCCGCTCAGCATCGTTCTTGCTGGTGGCGAAGGAAAGCGTTTAATGCCGCTCACAGCAGATCGCGCCAAGCCGGCAGTTCCATTTGGTGGCTCATATCGTCTAGTTGATTTTGTTTTATCCAATCTAGCAAATGCCAACATGCTCAAAGTCGCAGTATTGACGCAGTACAAGTCACATTCACTTGACCGTCATATAACTACAACATGGCGCATGTCATCACTTCTTGGAAATTACATCACTCCAGTTCCAGCTCAGCAACGACTTGGACCACGTTGGTACACGGGCAGTGCAGATGCGATTTTGCAGAACTTTAATTTGATTCATGATGAAGACCCAAAGCATGTTTTGGTGTTTGGTGCTGATCACGTGTATCGCATGGATCCAATGCAGATGTTTCAACAGCACCTAGATACTGGGGCTGGGGTAACGGTTGCAGCGATTCGAATGCCACGTTCTGAAGCACATGATTTTGGTGTTATTGAATTAGCTGAAGATGGAATCACCATTAAGGCTTTTCATGAAAAACCTGCCAATCCACCTGCGATGCCGGGTCATCCTGAACTTTCACTGGTGTCGATGGGTAATTACATTTTCAAGCGTGACGTTATGGAAGAAGCCTTAATTCTAGATTCTGAAGATATCGAATCCCGTCATGATCTAGGCGGAAACATCATTCCTTACTTAACCTCACAAGGTCAGGCCAAGGTTTATGACTTCGCAGACAATGTTGTACCAGGTGAAACTGAACGCGATAAGGGTTATTGGCGCGATGTAGGTTCGATTGATGCTTACTACGACGCGCATATGGATCTGGTATCTGTTCATCCAATTTTTAATCTTTACAATCGTGAGTGGCCATTGCTTACAAATCCACCTTCATTACCTCCTGCGAAGTTCAGTGAGGGTGGTTCAGCACATGACTCGATTGTTGGTGCAGGGTCAATTGTTGCCGGTGGCATTTTGCATGGCTCAGTAGTTTCCTACGATGTTTCAGTTGGAAAAGCAGCAATCGTAGAAGGCACAGTCTTAATGCCGAATGTGAGAATCGGTGAAAAAGCCATTATTCGTAAAGCAATTTTAGACAAGAGCGTGATCGTTGAACCCGGTGCACAAATCGGTGTAGATCTAGAGCGCGATCGTCAGCGCTTTACCGTCAGTGATGGTGGAATCGTAATTGTTGGTAAAGGTGTGCGCGTTACCATCTAAGAAAAGCGGGCTAGCCCTGTCCCTGCACACAATTTCATCCGCGTTAAGTTGCTTTTTGGTCACGAGGCACGGCTAGACTGTGCCAGTCAGCGTTGACCATAGGTGGCGGAAAGTATTTGAGCCACACAATCAAACAATCAAATTGTTGGAGTAAATGATGCGTATTGGTGTCCTCACTGGCGGCGGAGATTGCCCTGGTCTTAACGCGGTTATCCGCGCCGTAGTTCGTAAAGGTGTTAAAGAGTACGGTCACGAGTTTGTAGGTTTCCGTGATGGTTGGA
>JBILNA010000015.1:0-11105 GCA_044375255.1 Candidatus Planktophila sp. | reverse complement strand
AAGACGTTGTGTTCTCGCTGACTAAAAACATCTCAGAGACACCATTTTCGGCAAGCCATCTAGCTTCATTAATAATTTCGGTGGGACGACGCGAAACAAATGAACCACGAAAATATGGAATGGCGCAGAAAGAACAACGTCGGTCACAACCCGATGCGATCTTTAGCGGTGACCAAGGCGCGTTACCTAAACGTTTACGAGAAAACTCTTCTACTTCTCGGGCATCGGCGCGCTCAGCAGGTGCGATCGGAAGTAATGCGCGGCGATCACGAGGAACATGAGCCGTGTGTTTTTCACCGGCAACAATAGATTGCAAACGGGCAGAAATATCCTTGTAATCATCAAAACCTAGAATTGCATCGGCTTCAGGAAGGGCTTCAGCTAATTCATTTCCATAACGCTCTGCCATGCAACCAACGGCAACAACAGCTCTAGTTGTTCCGTGACCCTTAAGAGAATTAGCCTCTAGCAGCGCATCAACTGAGTCCTTTTTAGCTGATTCGATAAATCCACATGTATTTACTAAAGCAACTTCAGCTGATTCGACATCATCAACAAGGGTCCAGCCATCTGCGGCTAGGCGTCCAGCTATTTCTTCGGAATCGACTTCATTTCGTGCGCACCCTAAAGTGACAACTGCAACTGTGCGCTTCATTTGCACAATCTTACAGTGCATTAGGGAATTAGGAATCTACCCCGTACGACACGCTAACAACTTGGCCATCAGCTCCCACGGAATCGATTTTTTTGCCATTAACTGACAATTCAACTCCCCCTGCATTGCCAATTTTTAGATTTAACTGCACATCTGTTGTAAATGTTTTTGTCACACCGTTGGCGACCTGCCCACTAAAGAGCACCCGTCCAGATGAATCCGAAACAAAGAGCCAACTCTTTGCCCGAACTGCGCTAATAACAACTTGAACTCCCTGCCCAGTAGAAACCGTCGCTTCATCGGTAGGTACGATTTCTTCAGTAACAGTAGGTTCTGGTGTCGCCTCTGGTGATTCGGTGGGAGTTGCTGTTTCTTCAACAGCTACAGGAATGTCTGGTTCAGAATCATTGGAAACAATAATTTGAGCCAAACCTGCTACAAATAATGAGGCAACAGAAATCGTTACCAAGACTTTCCAAGAAACTTTTCGAACCTCTTTAGGTTCACGCATAACATTATTTTCAACAAGTAAATCTCGCATAGTTCGATCGACTTGCATCTGCTCATCTTCAAAAGCAGTCAAGAAAATCTGAGGATCAATGTTGAGTTTGATTGCAATATTTCGTATGTGTCCACGCGCATATGTTTCTCCACCGCACTGAGAAAAATTGTTAGCTTCCATTTCGCGAAGCAAAGTTCCGCGGATATTTGTGGCTGCTGAAAGATCATCGATGCTAAGGCCAGCATCCTTACGCGCCTTAGAAATCATTGATCCAAGTGACATCAGACATCCTTACTGCAGCACAGGGGTGAGGTCTAAGTGTAAGTCGCGCAGGGTTAGGGTGACTAGATGCAGGTGTGAACTGAAGGGGTGAAACTTCCTTAATCACCCACTGTTAATGCGGAATTAATACTCCCGAAGGGTTGCAAGCACTGAATCAAGTTCATCTGGCTTAACCAAGACGGTACGCGCCTTAGAACCTTCGGAAGGACCAACGATTCCACGGGACTCCATCAAGTCCATTAAGCGACCTGCTTTTGCAAAACCAACTCGTAGTTTTCTTTGAAGCATTGAAGTCGATCCAAATTGTGTGCCAACAACTAGCTCTACAGCTTGGCACAAGATATCTAAATCATCGCCGATCTCTTTATCTACCATTTTCATTTGATTAACTGGTGCAGTTACATCCTCTCGATATCGAGGCTTTAGCTGCTTCTTTACATGTGAAGTTACCGCTTCAATTTCGCGCTCAGATACATATGCTCCCTGAATTCGAATAGCCCTGCTTGCACCCATCGGAATAAACAGACCATCACCTTGACCCACAAGCTTTTCTGCGCCTGGGCTATCCAAAATAACTCGACTGTCTGCGAGCGAACTTGTAGCAAAAGACAAACGTGAAGGAACATTAGCCTTAATCAATCCCGTTACAACATCTACTGATGGTCGCTGGGTTGCAAGTACTAAGTGGATACCGGCGGATCGCGCTAATTGAGTAATACGAACGACAGATTCTTCAACCTCTTTTGCTGCAACCATCATCAAATCTGCTAGCTCATCAATAATGACCAAAAGATAAGGATACGGCTCAACAGTTCTATCACTGCCTTCTGGCACGACTACCTTGCCCGCACGAACAGCCTTATTGAAATCATCGATATGCCTAAAGCCAAAGGTTGATAGATCCTCATAACGAAGATCCATTTCTCGAACCACCCATGTCAGAGCATCCGCAGCTTTTTTGGGATTAGTAATAATCGGTGTAATTAGATGCGGGATTCCTTCGTAAGCATTTAGTTCTACCCGCTTAGGATCGATCAATACCAAGCGAACATCATCTGGTGTTGATCGCATCAAAATTGAAGTAATCATTGCGTTGATCATTGATGATTTACCCGCACCGGTCGCTCCAGCCACTAAAAGGTGGGGCATTTTGGCTAAGTTTGCACAAACAAAATTACCCTCGACATCTTTTCCAAGTGCCACAAGCATCGGGTGTAGATCTTGTCCGGCAACTGTTGAGCGCAAAACATCCCCTAAAGCCACAATCTCTCGATCAGCATTAGGGATTTCAATTCCTACCGCGGATTTTCCAGGGATTGGCGAAAGAATTCGGACATCGCTACTGGCAACTGCATATGAAATATTCTTAGACAAGGCAGTGATTCTTTCAACCTTTACTGCATTTCCGAGTTCGACCTCATAACGGGTAACGGTTGGGCCGCGCATGAAGCCAGTTACTTTGGCATCAATTTCAAACTGCAAGAACACCTCAGTTAATGCCGCCACCACGATTTCATTTGCCTTGCTCTTGGCCTTTGCCGCAGGGCCTGCTCGCAAAAGATCTGGACTAGGAAGTTCATACTTAACATCAGCGGTCAGTAACAATTGTTCTGGGCGCTTTACAGCAACCGTGTTTTCACTGACAGGTGGAACCGTTGCAAAAGGTTCTTCCACCGGAAACTCTTCATCAAAGCTTTCCTCATCTAATTCTTCTTCATCCGCGGGTGCGTTCCATGGTGCGACCACAGGTGTTTCAAAAGGTGGTGTGTCAGTGACCTCAAAATCGATCTCGATCTTTTCAGCACGCTCTGGTCGCTTAGACCACAACCAACTGCTTGCAGCTGTTATGCGAGTAAACACTTCATTGACTGGAGTCGCTGTGATGACGAGTACACCAAAGATAAAGAGAATGGAAAGAACTGGGTAGGTCAAGACAGATGTCAAAAGAGTTACAAGAGGTGTTGAAACCCCATAACCAAGCCAGCCGCCTCCTTCGCGCATCGCCGTTGCGCCTGTCCCCACAGAACCATTGAGCAAATGCGCTAATCCAGTTGTTGATAGCAATAGCGCCAAAGTTCCTATGATTATTCGACCAGTTGCTTTTGAATCCTCTGGAACTCGAAACAATCTAAAAGCAAAGTAGAGAAGTACAACCGGTGCAAAGAATCCAATTAGACCAAATCCACCATAAATAACTGAATACACCGCGCGACCAACAACATTATCTGAATGAAACCAAGTGCCTGCAGTTGCAATCAGGGCAAGAATCAAAATAAGAAATGCAATTCCATCTCGCTGGTGAGCAGGATCTAAATCACGAGCACCACGAGCTACAAAGCGAACACCGCTTCCCAAAGATTTTGCAACAAAACGCCAAAAGGATGCAAAGCCACGACCCAGAGCCCCGCCTACTGCTCCAGTCTTACTTTTTGCTTTTTTCCTTTTAGCCACACGCACGATCGTAAAGGGTGAACAATTCCGAACCCACTAGGCGCGCCGTTCTTTAAACTTCAATAACGACAGGGACAATCATCGGCTTTCGACGATGTTCTCCCCCAACCCAACCACCAATAGTTTTTCTAACGATCTGCGAGAGTTGATGGGTTCCGTTATTCCCATCTGCGACAGCAACTGCAAGTGCCTTCTCAATTCTCATTTTGACCTCATCAAACATCGCAGCATCCTCATTAAATCCGCGTGCATGAATATCTGGCCCCGCCACAATTTTTCCGCTTTGTGAATCAATGACAACGATGCATGAGATAAATCCTTCTTCACCAAGAATTCGACGATCCTTTAAGGAACTTTCAGTGATGTCTCCGATACTTTGTCCATCCACGAAGACAAAACCAACTGGTACGGCACCCACAACTTCTGCCTCGTGATTGATTAAGTCGATCACGACTCCGTTATCGACAATAAAGGTATTTCCTCGAGGAACACCTGATTGAATCGCAAGCTCTGCATTTGCTTTCATGTGTCGCCATTCACCGTGAATAGGCATCACATATTTCGGCTTTACGATGTTGTAGCAGTACAGCAATTCACCTGCGGCTGCGTGACCTGATACGTGCACCATCGCATTTGCTTTGTGAACTACCTTGGCACCAAAACGCGTTAATTCATTGATGATTCGAAAGACCGAGTTTTCATTCCCTGGAATCAAGGATGAAGCCAAAATAACGGTGTCACCTTCACCCACACGAATCTGGTGATCCCCATTTGCCATTCTAGAAAGTGCGGCCATTGGCTCACCTTGAGAACCTGTACAAATCAAAACAACATTGTCATCATATTGATCAAGATCTTTGGCATCTAAAACAAGGTCAGCAGGGACATGTAAGTAACCCATATCTTCTGCAATCTTCATATTGCGAACCATCGAACGTCCAATGAAAACAACTTTTCGCCCATGTTGAGAGGCAATATCAATAACTTGCTGAACACGATGAACATGTGAAGAAAAAGAAGCGACAATCACTCGACGTTTAGTCGAAGAAATTACGCGATTGAGCGCTGGCATGATTTCTCGTTCAGAGGGTGTGAAGCCAGGAATGTCAGCATTTGTTGAATCCACCATGAATAGATCCACGCCTTGCTCACCAAGACGAGCAAAAGTTCTTAAATCTGTAATACGACCATCTAAGGGAAGCTGATCCATCTTAAAGTCACCTGTTGCTAGTACTCGGCCAGCTTCGGTGTTAATTACAACGGCTAAAGCATCTGGAATCGAATGGTTTACCGCCACAAATTCGAGAGTGAATGGGCCAACATCTTCGGTACCACCTTCGCGAACTTCGCGGGTCAAAGGTGTTATTCGATGTTCCTTTAACTTTGCAGTTATCAAAGCCAGAGTTAATGCTGAACCGTATATGGCAATATCGCCACGCTCGCGTAAAAGGTATGGAACTGCGCCTATATGGTCTTCATGTCCGTGAGTAAGGAAAATTCCGATGACATCCTGTAATCGATCTCGGATGTATGAAAAGTCAGGCAAAATAAGATCAATACCTGGTTGGGTATCCTCTGGAAACAAAACACCACAGTCGACGATAAGAAGCTTGGATTTGTATTCAAAGACCGTCATATTGCGGCCAATTTCAGTTAAGCCACCTAGGGCAACAATACGCAAACCGCCATCGACTAATTTGGGCGGAGTACTTAAGTTGGGATGTGGATGATTCATTAGTTAACTGCGACGCCACCAGCACGCAGATCTTCGCGCAACTGCGCAATCTGAGCTTCTGTTGCATCGACGAGTGGAAGACGAGTGTGGCCACCAGGTAGGCCCATAAGTGTTAGTGCTGCCTTAGTAAGAATTGCCCCTTGTGTTCGGAAAGTACCGGTGTAAACAGGAAGTAGCTTTTGATGAATCTCTAATGCACGAGCAGAATTACCTGCAAACCATGAATCAAGAAGTTCTCGCAAATCCTTACCTACTGTGTGACCACAAACAGAGACAAAACCAACTGCGCCAACAGAAAGCAGTGGAAGATTAAGAATGTCATCACCTGAATACACAGGAATTCCGCAACGCTTGATTACCCACGAGGTAGAAGCAACATCTCCCTTTGCATCTTTCAGCGCCACGATCCGAGGATGCTCAGAAAGGCGAACAAGAGTGTCAGGTTCGATGGGAACACCGGTTCGACCCGGAATGTCATACATCATCATTGGAAGATCGGTTGCATCAGCTACTGCGCGAAAGTGTGCTTCGATTCCGGCTTGTGGAGGTTTGTTGTAATACGGAGTTACGACTAGTAAGCCATCTGCGCCAGCTTTTTCGGTTCGCTTTGCTTGATTGATCGAATACTCGGTTTCATTGTCACCAGCACCAGAGAGAACCTTGATGGTTGGACCTACGGTACTTCGAACGACTCGAATGATCTCCTCTTTTTCAGAGGACTTAGTGGTTGGCGCTTCTCCAGTTGTTCCGTTAACAACAATTCCATCATGACCATTTGCAACTAAATGTGCTGCAATTTTTTCGATTCCCGCCCAGTCGATCGCCCCATCTTTTGTGAAGGGAGTGACCATCGCCGTCAGAAGACGTCCAAAAGGAGCAGTCGTTGTCATGTAGCGAACTCTACCCGTATTAAGGGGCGACTCGTCCAGACTTTTCAAAAGCTCCGTACGTTAGCGGCATTAATTTCGCGAATTCGGCTTCCATTTTCTCAGCGACCATCTCGATTTCACGCTGTGGATAGCTCGGAAAGTGTGAGCCCTCGCGTGCTGTTCGAAGAGACAAAAAGTTCATCAATGCGCGGGCGTTCATCGTTACATACATCGATGAATACGTTGCCACCGGCAGAACTGCGCGTGCTACCTCGCGTGCAACACCTGCATCCAACATTTTCTTGTAGCTGTCATAAGCTGCGATGTATGCAACCCTCATAGATTCAACAGTCACATCAAACTGTTCTTTTGTGCCATCAACAAAGGTATACGCACCAGTTTTTCCAACTTGAATCAACTTACGTTCAACCGAGGGAACATAAAACACGGGCTTAAGTTCACGGTAGCGTCCGCTCTCTTCGTTGTATGAAGCGATTCGATGGCGCATGAATTCGCGGAAAACAAAGATTGGCGCTGAGATAAAAAATGTCATTGAAGTGTGCTCAAAAGGTGAACCGTGACGTTCACGTGCAAGGTAGTTAATCAATCCTGCTGAACGGGCTGGATCTTCACCAATCTCATCCATTGACTGTTCACCAGCGGTAGACACCCGTGCTGCCCAAATGACATCGGCATCACTGGCACTGGATTTAACTAACTCAACTGTTACATCGTCGCGGTAAATAATCTCTTCACTCATGGTCGCACCCTATCTATGCGCCCCTATCGACTCTCGGATTTATACGGCACAATAGGCGCGTGTCCACAGTTGCCTCCACCACTTTCAGGGACTCCATGAGTGTTTCCATCACAGTGGGAGCCTATGGAGTGGCTTTTGGGGCTGCAGCCGTCGCCAATGGTTTTTCTGTTATTCAAGCATGTCTCTTGTCGCTACTTACATTTTCGGGCGCTTCACAGTTCGCAGCCATTGGTGTTATTGGTGCAGGTGGATCGGCCATTAGCGCAATTGCAACGGCATCATTGCTCGGAGTTCGAAACGCATTGTATGGAGTAATCATGGCTCCACGTTTGCAGGTAAAAGGTTTGAAGCGAGTTGTTGCAGCTCAAATAACAATCGATGAATCAACTGGTGTTGCATTGGGACAAGAAGTGCGAGGAGTTGATCAGATGCGAAAAGGTTTCTGGTACACAGGAATCGGCGTATTTGTTTTCTGGAATCTTTTTACATTGGCAGGTGCTCTTGGCGCTCAAGCGATGGGCGATATCCGTGCATTTGGGCTGGACTCTGCAGTTCCAGCTGCTTTCCTTGGTCTTGTTTGGCCACGTCTGAAAAGTAACTCTGATCGTTCATTGGCGGTTGGTTGTGCACTCTTTGCAATAGCAATGACCCCGATACTTCCAGCTGGTTTACCAATAATTGCCACCGCCTTTATCGCAATTGCAGTCGGGCTAAAGCGATGACTGTCTAGACTATGACAACACTGTGGATCGCAACAATTGGCACAAGTGTGATTGCTTTTCTCCTGAAATACTCTGGACATTCCGTTCCTGAGCGCTGGCTTTCACATCCAAAGATTCAAAAAATCAATGCGTTAATCCCGATCGCGTTACTCAGTGCCTTGGTAGCAGTGCAGAGTTTTTCCGAAAAATCCCAATTGATCATTGATCAACGCTTGGTTGGCCTGGTTGTTGCGATCATCGCACTAATGCTTAAGGCACCATTTCCAGTTGTTGTACTTTCGGCAGCGCTTTCATCGGCTGCGGTTTACAACTGGCTTTAGATAATTCCTAAGCTCGCAAGCTTTGCCTTCAGATCGTTATCTGAAGGTTCAGTTAAGTGAGTTCCATCAGAAAAAACAATTACCGGAATTGACTTGGCTCCACCATTAATTTCGATAACTTTGTCAGCAGCTGTTACATCTGCATCAGTATCAATTTTTGTATACTCAACATTGAGCTCTTTTAATAGTCGCTCTGATCGACGGCAATCTCCGCACCAATCGGCACCATACATAGTGATTTGATCTTTGGACATTGATTGCTCCTTACATGAATTTATCGAGGCCATGGGTCAGGCCTGGAGTGTTAACAATTTTACGTACGCCAAGAATAACTCCTGGCATAAATCCTGCACGATCAATTGAATCGTGACGAATAGTTAAGGTCTCCCCTAGTCCGCCAAACAAAACCTCTTGGTGGGCAACTAGTCCTCGAGCGCGAACAGAATGCACCGGAATGTCTCCAACTATTGCACCACGGGCACCATCTAATGCCGATGTTGTTGCATCAGGCATTGCACCTAGTCCTGCTGCTTTGCGTGCAGCGCTCATTAACTCTGCCGTACGGGCTGCAGTGCCTGAAGGTGCATCAACCTTTGCAGGGTGATGTAGTTCGATAATTTCAGCAGATTCAAAGTAGCGGGCGGCTTTTTCTGCAAACTCCATCATTAGTACCGCACCAATTGCAAAGTTTGGCGCGATAAGCACACCCACTGAAGGGTTTTGAGCCAACCATCCTTTAACAGTTGCGAGCTTGGCATCATCAAATCCTGTTGTTCCAACTACTACGTTGATCCCGTTATTGATGAGAAATTCAAGATTGCTCATGACGCTATCTGGTGTCGTAAAATCCACGACAACGTGGGCTGCGGAGCTCTTGAGTTCATCTAGTGAATCTCCTAAATCAAGTGCTGCGACAAGTGCTAAACCATCAGTGGCTTCGACAGCTTTAACAACTTCAGAGCCCATTCGACCACGAGCACCTAATACGGCAACATTGATCATTTGCTTAACACCTTCTCAAACTTTGACTCTGATTTGAATGGACCAACAAGTGCAAGGGTAGGCGTTTTTGTAAGAAACGCGCTAGCAATTTCCTTAATGTCTGTGGCATTTACGCGTGAGATCGCCTTAAGGATCTCATCAAAATCCATGACATGTCCGTAGACAATCTCATTCTTACCGATTCGGCTCATACGAGAACCCGAATCCTCTTGGCTCAGAACTAAGGAGCCACGCACTGCGCCTTTGGCACGCTCGATCTCTTCATGTGACATTCCACTATCTGCCACATCAGCTAAAACTTCGCGAATGATTTCGACAACTTCGATCGCCTTTGATGGATTACATCCTGCATAAAAACCAATTTGTCCACTGCCAGCAAATTGTTGTGCGTAGGCATAGACCGAGTATGCGAGACCTCGTTTTTCACGAATCTCTTGGAACAATCGAGAAGACATTCCCCCGCCTAGTGCCGAAGCTAAAATACCCATCGCAAATCGGCGATCATCATGACGGGCAACGCCTTCCATGCCATAAAACATATGTGCCTGCTCGGTGGGACGTGAAATAAGGCCTACAGAACCCTGCGGGCTCTTTCTTACAGCGGTATTTGGACGAATAACCGGTGCGCCGGTTACATCCAGAAAACCATCTTGAGAAAGCGCAGCTTCAACCATTGCTACAACCTTCTTATGCTTGATGTTTCCGGCAACTGCTACAACCAAATCCTGCGGCAAGTAGCGCTTCTTGTAATAGTTAAAGACAGAATTACGAGACATGTTATTGATCGAATCGATGGTGCCAAGGATCGGCCGGCCCAAAGGCGTATCACCATAATAAGTCTCGGCGTATAAGTCATGTACTAAATCACTGGGATCATCATCGCGCATAGCGATTTCTTCAAGAACCACTTTGCGTTCTGCATCAACATCTAAGGCTGTAACAATTGAAGAAGTAATCAAATCTGACACAACATCAATAGCCATTGGTAGATCGGTATCAATTACACGTGCGTAAAAGCAGGTGTACTCCTTGCTAGTAAATGCGTTCATCTCACCGCCAACTGATTCGATGGAGGAAGAGATTTCTAGGGCATTTCGACGTTTGGTGCCCTTAAACAATAAATGTTCTAGAAAGTGAGAAGCCCCAGCAACTGCCGGGGTTTCATCACGAGAACCAACGTTTACCCAGATACCAATCGCGGCGCTGCGTACCGAAGGAACTTCTTCAGTAACGATACGCAGACCGCTAGGTAAAACTGAACGACGAACGCTCATTTATTCAGCAGAACCAGTAGTTCCATCTTCAAGTACAGGAACCAAAGAAAGCTTGCCCTTTGGATCGATCTCGCCGATTTCAACCTGGATCTTGTCGCCAACCTTCATAACCTCTTCAAGGTTTTCAATGCGCTTTCCACCATGCATCTTGCGAATCTGCGATACGTGGAGCAAGCCATCTTTACCTGGCATCAATGAAATGAATGCACCAAATGCTGCAAGCTTCACAACGGTACCTAAGTAACGCTCACCAACTTCTGGCATCTGTGGGTTTGCGATTGCATTGATTTGTGCGCGAGCAGCTTCAGCTGATGGACCATCGGTTGCACCGATGTAAATTGTTCCATCATCTTCAATTGAAATATCTGCGCCAGTTTCA
The DNA here is from genome assembly GCA_044375255.1 of Candidatus Planktophila sp. Lineage (GTDB taxonomy): Bacteria > Actinomycetota > Actinomycetes > Nanopelagicales > Nanopelagicaceae > Planktophila. Next base: position 154 of record JBILNA010000015.1, on the reverse strand, counting down.
TCTTGGATCTGGTTGATGATCTTGCCCTTAGGCCCGATCACCGCACCGATCTGATCCACTGGAATCTTTACAGAGATGATTCGAGGAGCGTATTGGCTCATCTCATCTGGAGCATCGATTGCTTCGTTCATGACATCAAGAATCGCAAGACGCG
>JBILNA010000130.1:0-2935 GCA_044375255.1 Candidatus Planktophila sp. | reverse complement strand
GCGCGATCGGCCTCGGCTTCGCGGTTTTCTCAGTCGCCGCCGGAGCGCTCGCAGGTCCAAAGCGTTACAACCGTGCCAAGTTAGATGCATATGAATGTGGAATTGAGCCTTCTCCGCAAGCTGCCGAGGGTGGTCGTTTTCCAGTTAAGTACTTCTTAACTGCGATGTTGTTCATTATTTTTGATATTGAAATCGTCTTTTTGTATCCATGGGCGGTTGCTTTTGATTCACTCGGCATTTTTGGTTTAGTTGAAATGGCGATTTTTATCGCAACTGTCTTTGTTGCATTTGCATATGTATGGCGTCGCGGCGGATTGGAATGGGATTAAAAAATGGGTCTTGAAGAGAAAATCCCAAGTGGGTTTGTCTTAACCTCAGTTGAAAAACTTGCAGGTTACATGCGCAAAAACTCGCTCTGGCCGGCAACATTTGGTCTTGCATGTTGTGCAATTGAAATGATGGCTGTTGGTTCGGCTGCAAAATATGACATTGCACGTTTTGGTGGGGAAGTTTTTCGCGCATCCCCACGCCAAGCAGATTTGATGATCGTTGCTGGTCGCGTTTCAAACAAGATGGCCCCAGTATTGCGTCAGATTTACGATCAAATGTCTGCGCCAAAGTGGGTTATTGCAATGGGTGCATGTGCATCTTCAGGTGGAATGTTTAATAACTACGCAATTGTTCAGGGTGTAGATCACGTTGTGCCAGTTGATATCTATTTGCCAGGCTGCCCACCACGTCCTGAAATGTTGCTTGATGCAATTCTGAAGTTACATGAACAAATCAGTGACACAAAGCTTGGAGCAAACCGTGCGCAGGTCATTAAGGAAGTTGAACTCGCTGCAATGAATGCAAAGCCAACCCATGAAATGAAGGGTTTGCTTGCATAATGACTGACGGAATGTTTGGTGCAAAGGGCACAGGAGATACTTCAGGGTATGGCGGATTAGTTCGCCAAGCCGCTAATTTTGGTTCTTCTGAGCGTCCATTTGGCTCATATTTTGATGAAGTAGCTGATGATCTTGAGCGCGCTTATCCCGATTTTTCAGATGCAATCGAGCGAGTAGTTGTTGATCGCGGCGAATTAACTCTTCATGTAAAGCGCGAAAAGTTAGTCGAAGTTGCTTTCATTTTGCGCGATAAGTTGAAGTTTGAAATGTGCATGGGCGTTAATGGTGTTCATTACCCAGAACAAACGGGTCGCGAAATGCATGCTGTGTACCCATTGCTTTCGATGTCAAAGAATCAGCGCATCCGTTTAGAGGTTTCTGTTCCAGATGCGGATTCACACATTCCATCTGTTGTTGAAGTTTGGGCCGGTAACAACTGGCACGAGCGCGAAACATATGACATGTTCGGAATTATTTTTGATGGTCACCCAGGTTTAACTCGCATCTTGATGCCAGATGACTGGGAAGGTCACCCACAACGCAAGGATTACTCACTTGGCGGAATCGCAGTTGAGTACAAAGGTGCAACAACACCACCTCCTAGTGAAAGAAGGAGCTACAAGTGACAACGTTTGATCCATACGCACCTTCGCGTGATACCACTGAAGGAAAAGTTTTCTCTGTTACTGGCGGAGATTGGGATGCACTTGTACAAGAGATTGGTGCAGCTAAAGAGGAACGCGTTGTCGTCAACATGGGTCCTCAGCACCCATCAACTCACGGAGTTCTTCGTCTAGTTCTAGAACTTGAAGGCGAAACAGTTACCGAAGCTCGTTGTGGAATTGGCTACCTACATACAGGTATTGAAAAGAACATGGAGTACCGCAGCTGGACTCAGGGAACAACATTTGTAACTCGAATGGATTACCTAGGACCGTTGCACAATGAAACTGCTTACTGCCTTGCAGTAGAAAAGCTTTTGGGAATTACTAATGATGTTCCAGAACGCGCAACTGTTATCCGCGTAATGATGATGGAGCTCAACCGTATTTCCTCACACATGGTTGCACTAGGCACAGGAGCCCTAGAACTAGGCGCTATGGGCCCTATGTTCTTTGCTTTCCGTGACCGTGAAACCGTTTTAGAGATCTTTGAAATGATCACAGGACTTCGTATGAATATGGCGTACATCCGTCCAGGTGGAGTCGCACAAGATCTACCAGAGGGTGCGTTAACAAAGATTCGAGATGGCGTTAAATTGATGCGCAAGAACTTTAAGGACAACGCAACGTTGCTCATCGGTAACTCAATTTGGATGAAGCGCACACAAGGAATTGGTTATCTAGATCTAGCCGGTTGTACAACCCTTGGAATTACCGGCCCAGTTCTTCGTGCAACTGGCATGCCTTGGGATCTTCGTAAGCTTCAACCGTACTGTGGTTACGAAAATTACAACTTCGATGTTGTAACCGCTGATACTTGCGATGTTTATGGTCGGTTCTTGATTCGCATGAACGAATTAGAGCAATCACTTCGAATCATCGAACAATGTGTTGACAAGCTAGAAAAGCTTGAGGGTGCACCAGTGATGGTGGCAGATAAGAAGATTGCTTGGCCTGCGCAACTTGCACTGGGTGGCGACGGACTTGGCAACTCACTTGATCACATTCGCCAGATTATGGGGACATCAATGGAGTCATTGATTCACCACTTTAAACTTGTTACAGAAGGTTTCCATGTTCCTGCTGGTCAGGCATATGTTGCAATCGAATCTCCTCGCGGAGAACTTGGGGCTTCAATTGTTTCAGATGGTGGAACAAAGCCATATCGCGTTCACTTCCGTGAGCCATCCTTCAATAATTTGCAAGCAACAGCTGCAATGAGTGAGGGCGGAATGGTCGCTGACATTATTGGCGCGGTAGCTTCGATCGATCCAGTTATGGGAGGCGTTGATCGCTAATGGCATTTTCATCTGAAGATCTTTCAACAATGGATTCGATCATCAAGCGTTATCCACGTTCTCGTTCTGCAATCATGCCTTTGCT